>JALHPA010000345.1 GCA_022842745.1 Pirellulales bacterium | reverse complement strand
CTCGACATTCGTAATCGCCGAAACAGGTTCGCTCGAACAGGCGGATGCCTTGCTGGCCGGAATTTCCACCTCGAAAACCGCCCCCACCGCGGTCGAGTGGCTCTCCGGACCGATTTGGACGGAGACGGAGATCCTCCCCGCCGTCGCGCGCGAGCGCCAGGGCTGGCTGGCGGTGGGGCTGGAGGGGAACGAATCCGAAGTTCGCTGGTCGGTCGGGCAATTGCTTGAAGAATGGCGATTGGCCGGGACCACCGGCGTTGAACTGGCCGCGGACCAGACCTCCCGCCTATGGGAACTGCTGATTGAATTCCCTGCACGCCGCGCCTCGCCGCTGACCCTGAAAATCGCCGTTCCCCCGTCGCGGACGATGTCCCTGGTGCGGCGGATTCGCGGCTGGGATCCGAATGCCTCGCTCCAGGCACATGCTGGTAACGGAATCCTGTTCGTCCATAGCTCGGAAATGCCTGCCGGCGGCGCCGCTCGCGCGTTACTGTCGCACATTCGACCGGCGGCCCAGGCAGTCGGCGGAAATGCCAGCCTGTGGCGCGCGAAAAACGGCATCGAGTTGACCCATCAAACCGCTTGGGGCGCCGTCGGCTCGGCTGGTAGACTGATGGAGGCCGTCAAACGGCAGTTCGATCCCCAGGGCATTCTCAACCCAGGCCGGTTCGTCTATTCCCATGCCTGAAACCGTACTGCCAGAGAAAACTCCCCAAAAGGCGCTCGACGCTCCGCATGCCCCTGCGGCAAATGGACCGATTGCGGCCAGCGCCAAGGTCGAACTGCCGCCGGCCGCGGTGAATCCGCCTTCGCCGTCGCCCGGATTGCCCTCGTTGCCTGCGACGAAATCCCATTTCGATGCCGGCATCGATTACGAACTGTTTCTCGACTGCGTGCATTGCGGTCTTTGTACGGCGGCTTGTCCGACCTACGCCGAGTTGGGCAACGAAAACGATGGTCCCCGCGGCCGGATCTATCTGATGCGCGCGGTTACGGATGGGCGGCTGGAATTGAACCAACCCGTGCGCCGGCATCTGGAGTTATGCCTCGACTGCCGAGCCTGCGAGACGGCCTGTCCCTCGGGCGTGCAATACGGTCGATTGATCGAGCCGTTTCGAATCGCGATGGAACGCGCCCCAACAGGACCTGAGGGCGCTGCCGACGGTACTGCCGAGGGCGCTGCCAAATTCGCCGCCAAGAGCGACGATTGGTTCCACCGCTGGATTCTCTTCGGCCTGTTTCCTTATCCCGCGCGGTTGAGAAAAGCGCTAGCCCCCGCCCGCTGGGCCCAGCGGTTGGGAATGATCGGGGCCTTGGAGAAGACCGGTATCATCCGGCTGCTCCCCCCGCGTCTGCGGCAGCTTGTCCGCATGCTGCCCCCCCTCCGGCGGGCGGAACCTCCGCTGCCGGCTGTCCTCCCGGCGATCGGCAAGCGCCGCGCCCGGGTGGCCCTGTTTACCGGCTGTGTCGGCGACGCGATGTTTCGCGCCACCAACTGGGCGACCGCTCGGGTGTTGCAACAGAACGGGTGCGACGTGCTGACGCCGCCGCAGCAGGTCTGCTGCGGCGCGATTCACTTCCACGCCGGCCAGAGCGAGCCGGCCCGGCAGTTCGCCGACGCCAATCGGGCCGCTTTCGATACTCGCTGCCTGGACGCGGTGATTGTGAACGTGGCAGGCTGCGGCGCGATGCTCAAGGACTACGGCCACCATTGGCCGGACGCAGAGCAAGCCGACCGTGCGGCCTTTGCCGCGAAAGTGAAGGACGTGCATGAGTTCCTCGACGAACTCGGCATTGTGCCTCCCACGGGAGAAATTCCCCTCGTGGCCACCTACCACGACGCTTGCCATCTGGTTCACGCACAGCGGATCCGCGCGGCGCCCCGGCGGCTGCTGGCGCGGATTCCCGGTTTGGAACTTCGCGAGCTGCCGGAGAGTGAGTTGTGTTGCGGCGCCGCCGGGACGTACAACCTGACTGAACCGGAGATGGCCGCCCGCCTGAGCCAACGCAAGCTGAACAACATTCGCTCGACCGGCGCCCGGGCGGTAATCACCGCCAACGCCGGCTGCCTGTTGCAGATCGCGCGGGAAGCGCGTCAGCAAGGAGAGCGGCTGCCGCTGTACCATCCGATGGATTTGCTCGATCGAAGTTACCGAGGAGTCCCGCTCGAACGGTAACGGATGATTTCTCACCGCCATCCTCCGCCACGGAGCCTACCATGAGTTGGCCTGTTTGTCCGCTCCCTTGGTCCTGCCGCCTGGCGGCCGCGTTGGCGTGCTTCCTGCCCCTCCTCGCCGCCGCCCAACCGCTGGGTCAACCGGACCGCGGCGCGCCTGGGGATGAGATGATTCAAAAATACCTCCGGGCGGAAGCCCAAAAGATTTCGGACTCCTTCGCCGGCGATATTCGTTCGCGGGCCGAATGGCAAACGCGCCGAGCGAAGTACGAGGAACAATATCTGTACATGCTGGGTCTCTTCCCCCGGCCGGAAAAAACCCCGCTCCAGCCGCGGATCACCGGAACCTTGCAACAAGATGGCTACACCGTCGACAATCTGCACTTTCAGAGCCTTCCCAAGCTCTACGTCACCGCCAATCTCTATCGTCCGGCCCCGTCCCAAACCAACCAGCGCCATCCGGCCGTGCTGTATGTCTGCGGCCATTCCCATCGCGGCCGGAACGGCAACAAAGTAGCCTACCAGTCGCATGGCATCTGGCTAGCGCGGCATGGTTATGTCTGCCTGGTCGTCGATTCGCTGCAATTGGGCGAAATTGCCGCCACCCACCACGGCACCTACCGCGAGCAACGCTGGTGGTGGCATTCCCGCGGCTACACCCCGGCAGGCGTGGAAACCTGGAACGGCATCCGCGCCATCGATTATCTCGTCAGCCGCGACGACGTAGACCCCGCTCGAATCGCCGTCACGGGCATCAGCGGAGGTGGGGCGGCGTCGTTTTGGATCGCCGCCGCCGATTCCAGGGTCGCGGTGGCCGTGCCGGTCAGCGGCATGGCCGACCTCGATTCCTACGTTGGCAATCGCGTGATCAACGGCCACTGCGACTGCATGTTTCTGTACAACGCCTACCAATGGCCCTGGACGCGAATTGCCGGGTTGATCGCTCCGCGGCCGTTGCTGTTCGTCAATAGCGACCAGGACGAAATCTTCCCCATGGATGCCAACGAGCGGATCGCCAATCGCCTGGAACGGCTCTACTCGCTGTATGGCGCTTCCGACCAATTCGACGCCGTCGTCAGCGTTGGCGGGCACGCCTATCGCCACGATATCCGCCAGGCCGCCTACCGATTCCTGCAGACCCACCTCCAGACCGACCCCCGCCCCATCGGCGACAGCGAACGGGATATTGTCTCGGAGGGGAACGATCCCGGCGCTTACCCCATCGCTCCCGAGCGTCTGCGCGTCTTTCCGCGCGACGAGGACTTGCCAGCCGACCAGATCAACACAGCGATCGACCGGCACTTCGTACCGATCGCCCAGCCAGCGGTTCCGCCCCCCGCCAATTGGGCCGCTCAGCGTTCGTCCCTCCTGAAAGAGATGCGCGAGGTTAGCTTCGGCTACTTTCCACCTTCCATTCCGGCCGCCAGACCTCTGGCCCCGGCGGATGAGAACGTCGAACGGCTCGCGTCCGAACCAAACATCGACTTCCGCCTCCGCTATGCCGATCAAGCATTGCCAGGCGCCAAACGTCGTATGCTGCTCGTGGTCCTGGGCGAAGACGAGGCAGGCACAACTCCCGCCTGGCTCACGGACGTGGCCAAACCCGATCAGCAGGTGGTGTTCTGTGAGCCGCGCGGTATCGGTTCGACCCGCTGGACCCGCTCCAACCCGCCCAACTACGTCGAGCGATCCCATGCCCTGCTGGGCCGAACCGTCGACACCGGGCGGGTATGGGACGTGGCCGCGGCCGCCGCATACCTTCAAACGCGCCTCAATGGCCGGGACACGCCTCCGGCAGTCTCCGTGGATGTGGCCGGCCGCGGCGGCGCAGGCATCATTGCAGCCTACGCCGCGCTCTGGACCCCAGCCATCGACGCGATCACCCTCGTCGCCCCTCCGGCGACCCACATGGATGCCGCCGCGCCTCAATTTCTGAATGTTCTGCGGGTTTGCGATCTGCCCGACACGTTGGGAATGCTCGCGCCAAAATCATTGACGATCCGCGAAGCCAAGCCCGCGGACTTCGCCCGCACCAAAGACTGGTACGACGCCGCGGATGCCGCCGGCCGATTGACGATCCGGTAGTCCGCCGCATGGTCGAGGCGCGGAATCCTTCCTCCGGCTATTCTTCCGTCGCCTCGAGCGCGCGAAGCTCCGATACCAACGCCCGCAAAAACGGCTCGACGTCCGTGACCATCCCCACGGTCTGAAACGAGCCGCGATCGTTCAACTTGATGACCGTGGAAGGGTTGATGTCCACGCAGACCACCTTGACCCACGCAGGCAGCAAATTCCCCACGGCGATCGAATGCAGCGTGGTGGCGATCATCAGACAGAAAGTGACATCGCGGATCGCTTCCCGCATCTGCCGCTGGGCCTGGATGGTGTCGGTGACGACATCCGGCAACGGCCCATCGTCGCGAATGCTGCCCGCCAGCAAAAAGTCGACTTTGTTCTTGACGCACTCGTACATGATGCCG
>JALHPA010000344.1 GCA_022842745.1 Pirellulales bacterium | reverse complement strand
CGGCAGAAACTGGAGGACTTCGGAGACGAACGGGGGGTCGAGCTCTTACGGGACGCAGGCTTAGCCGTGTCCAATTTGTTGTGGGCGGGGGGATTTACCGGCAGCAACGGCCACACGCACCAGGAAAGCATCGACGACGCCTTGGAGGCGATCGAGCTGGCCGGGGCGCTAGGATCAGGCTGTTTGATCGTCTACAGCGGCAGCCGCGCGGGGCACACGACGAATCATGCCCGCCGATTGCTGGTTTCGGCCTTGAATGCGCTTGCACCGCGTGCGGAGCGGTGCGGGATAAAACTGGCATTGGAGCCGATGCATCCGCAGTGCGCCGGGGAATGGACTTTTTTGTCGTGCTTGGACGAGACGCTATCGGTCTTGGACCAGGTGAACAGCCCGCAGGTGCAATTGGCATTCGATACGTATCACTTGGGATGGTCGGCGGAGACGCGGGAGCGGATACCGTCGATCGCGGCGCGGACCGCGATCGTGCATTTGGGGGATGGCCGGCCGCCGACGGATAGCGAGCAGGATCGGACGCGGCTGGGGGAGGGAGAGCTGCCGCTGGGAGAGATCGTGTCGGCGTTTTCCGCCGCGGGTTACGACGGCGACTACGACGTGGAGTTGTTGGGAGAGGCGATCGAGCGGAGTTGTTACCAGGAATTGATCCGCCATTCTCAAGCGGCTTTCCAGTCGCTCTTGCAGCAGGCCTTCCCGGGCCGGGCTACTGTCGTGGCGGGGTGAGGGAAGCGGTTAAACTCGAGTCGACAAGCGCGAGGGGGAGTGGGATCCTTATTGACAACCCACTTGTTGGCGAGCCGCCTCACAGATTTGTAGTTACCAACAACACTGTGGATGCTGTCGTCCGAGGAAACAAAGTCAAAGGGCCATAAAGGCTAAACAAAGCGGTGAACGGGAGCCGCCGGTGACGCGGATAGTCGAATCATAGTATTTTGGCGGCGGCCCCGTTACCGCCGTCGTTCTGTCGTTACGAGGTGGTTGACGAATGCAAAGTACTACGATAATTGCCGCCGCTGGAATCGCTGAAGCAGCATGGATGACGGCCATGATATTGATGGGCGGCGGGCTATTGGTGATCTGGGTCATGGCAATCTTTGCATTGACCTTGCCATCGAAAAGATTAGCAACTGCGGCGATTCTGATGCTCGGTTTATTTATGGTGTTCTTTCAACCATGGGATTGCTTCACACCATTCGACGCCGAAGCGTATGACGACCCCGATGTGGTGTCGGCTGCCGGGGAGTTTCGAGCCGTCGGGATAGCATGGATAGTGACGTCTCTGTTTGTGATAATTGCATCTGTATTTGCATGGCGTAACAAACACTCAGCGACTTCTGGAGATTTAGGCAAGTCCCCCACGTGATCTCAGGGGCGCTCTTGGATTCGGGCCAGGGCGGCTTGGGCTTCTTGCGTGAGGCGGGCGGCGGGTTCGCCGGAGGCGAGGCGGAGGAGCGCGGATTTGCTATTGGCGGTGCCGATCTGTTCGAGGATTTGGACGGCCCGGATGTCGCGCTGCTGGTCGGGCGACAACGTCGTTTGGCGGCCAGAAAGCTCCGCCAGCAGACGCCGTACCCGGTGCCGGACTTCGGCGGAGTGGGCGCGCTTGAGCGATTCCCGCAGGAACGGCTCGGCCGGTTCCCCGAGGTCCGCCAGTTCTACGGAGGCTTGTTCGCGGGTGGAAAAACTGTCGTCGTCCAGTCGTTGCAGCTGGCGCTCGACCTTGGGGGCGATTTCGCGGTCGATGGGAACGGGGGCGAGGCGCTCGGCGATCAGCTTCGTGCCTTCGTCGGCGGCGGAGGCCAGGATCCATGAGGCGCGGTGCATTCTTGAGCCATCCTCGGAGGCCAGATCGGCCCAGACGCGGTCGCGATCCTGATCGGCCAAGCGTGGGGTGGACGCGCGAACTTTTTCCATGACGGGGGCCAGATTCCAGACGAGAATTGTGGTGTCGCTTCCGCCGCTGGATAGGAGCGGCCGATCGCCGGCGACTTGCAGTTCGAGGGACTGGACCAGGCCCGCGTGACCCTGGAACCTGGCCAGCTCGCGGCTGACGAGAGCGTCGAACACGTGGATGGTGGAGTCGGATTCGGCCCAAGCAATGAGGCGACCGTCCTCGGTGCAATCGAAGGCGGTGACGTAGGTGGAGGAGGTGGGGTTGGTGGAGAGGGAGAGGACGATCCGGCTCGAGAGGACGTCCCAGAGCAGGAGCGACTTGGAGGCGCGGGACAGAAACAGCCGTCCGCCGGCGGCGAAGGCCCCTTGAGCGACCTGCTGGGAGGGGTGGACAAGCGTGGCATGGCGCCGTTCGCGGGGAAGATCGGCGATAACAACGGACCGGCCGGAGCCGTCCACCGTGTAGGGAGTGGCGGTCAATTGGCCGTCGCTGGAAATGGCGAGGGGCGGCGCTTGCAGGCCGAAGAGAGGGCCGATGGGCTTCGCGGCCGGGTTTTTCTGGCTGAGATCCCACGTTTGGATGCCGCCGGCGTTGACATTGGCCGAAACGCGCAAGCCGTTTGCCGAGACGACGAACATATTGAGCGGTTCGCCGGACAATTCGCGCTGAATCGCAGTGGGGGGAATGGAGGCGGGCGGGATGGACCCGGCAGGGGGGGTGGCGGTTAATGCGGCGACATCGAGGAACTGGATCGATTGTTGGTTATTGGCCCAGACGAGCGAACTTCCCTGATTGGAAAAGCGGACATTGAACGCGCCCGCGCTTTCCCGTTGCGCGGTGACGATTTGACGGGAATCTTCCACGCTCCAGAGGCGGAGCGTTTGGTCGGCGCCCAGGCTGGCGAGCCAGCGGCTGTTGGGGGAGAGGGCCAACCCTTGAACGGGGGCGCGGTGGCCTTCCACGGGCCGCTGCGGCTGGCCATCGGAGAGATTCCAGAGATCGATCACATTGCCGGTGGCGGTGGCGATCGTCTTGCCATCGGGCAAGAAGGAGGGGACGGCCATTTGGCTATTGGCCGGAAGGCGATGCAACAGCTTGCCGGTTTGGGAGTCGGCAATGAGTACGTGGCCGGAGGCTTCCAGGGCGGCCAGGTGCTGGCCGGTGGGGGAGAAACTGAGCCAGCGAATGCCGCCGGAGGAGCGCGTGAGGGTGTGCTTGGGCTGCTTGGAACCGATTTCGAAGATTTCGATCGTGCCGTCCAATAGCGCCAGGGCCAGCAGATTGCCATCGGGCGAAAAGGCTACACCGACGGCGGCCATGCGGGCGTCGCGAACGCCCTCTTGCTCTTTGGCGGTTTCCACGTCCCAGATTCGCACGCCGGTGGCCAGATTGTGGCCAGTGACGGCGACCCGGCGGCCGTCGTGCGAAAAGGCGATGCCGGTCAAGCTATTGCCGGCGTTGACGATTTCGTGCAGCAGTTTGCCATTTTCGGCGTTCAGCAGCAGGACCCGGCCGCTGTTGGTGATCAGGCCCAAGGTCTTGCCATCGGGAGCGACGGCGGCGCGGAGAATGACGCCTTGCTTGATGTCTTCCTGCCAGATCGACGCGCCGTTTTCGACGGTGATACACTCGGCGCGATTGTTGGCGGCCAGAATGGCCTTCTTTCCGCCATCGGCAAGGTATAACCCATGCGAGCGGCGGATGCCGGAGGAGGCATTGAGCGTTGTGGGAAGGGCGCAGCCGAAGCGGGCCTGGCCCGTTTTGAGATCGCAGAATTGCAGCGCGCCGTCCGCCTGGCAGACGGTGGCGGCGCGTTGGCCGTCGGGCATGGCGGCGAGAATGAGGATCGAACTGGGGAAGCGGAAGCGGGTGGAACCCAAGCGAGCGATCGCGCCCGCCGGCAGGGGATCTCCATAGCGATCGGGTCGCGGACCGGCAGGGGGGGCGGCGGCGGGAGCGGCGGGATGGCCGTCCTGCGGCTGGACTGGTTGCTGATCAAGGGCCAGAAGCCAGGCCGCCTGGCAGCCGAGAGCCAAGACGACGACCGCCTGAAAAAACTGGCGTGGCAGAGGAAATCGATGCATGGGTTAGCTCTCTCCGGCGGCGCGTGGGGCCGCGTGGGTGTGACGCCGGGCCGAGGGGAAACCGTATGATAGTGTGGGGAAGGATGGATGGCGAGTTCGTCGCGGGACGCGGGTGTCGAACCAGCGCATTGTGGTTTGATTTATTGGGTTTTTCGATCCGTCCGCCCGTCTTGACGTTGCTGGCCGCTCCAGGTACCGTGTCGCGGATTTTTGATCCGTTAGGCACGTTGTTCCTGGGGACGAAACTTGTCGCAGATCCTCAAGCTGGATATTGAAACTCCGCCAAAGCGGCGCAGGTCGGAGCGGAGGCGGCGCGTGGGGTGGGTGATTGCGCTTGCGGTGATAGTTGCGTGGGGTGTGACCGACGTGCGCCGCCGGGCACGGATCGATCCGGCCAATCCGACGGCGCATAAGACGGACTTTACCGTATATACCGAGGCGGGGGCTGCTTTTTTTGACGGCCGCGATCCGTACGATGTGACGAATCCGCGGGGTTGGCATTATTTGTATCCGCCCCTGTTCGCGATCCTGGTTGCGCCGCTGCATAGGCTGGATTCGCAAAACCAGGCGCTGGTTTGGTATTTCTTCAGCGTTGCCGCCTGCGCCGGATGCGTGTGGGAGACCCGGAGGTTGTTGAGGTTTCTTGGCTGCGAGCGGATGGTGTT
>JALHPA010000343.1 GCA_022842745.1 Pirellulales bacterium | reverse complement strand
GCCAACGCGCCCAACTGGTCGATTCGGCTGGGGCCGAACACGATCCGGGTGCGGGGGTGGAAGTCGAACGGGGACATGGGGCGGATCCGGGGACGTGTGCCGAGCGCGAAACAGGATTTGTGGAGGGAGTCGTCGCCGGTCCAGACGATATGGGGATGGAAGGGCCGTCAGGCGAACCGCGGGCGATCAACGGCAGGAACTCGGACGCAATTTACACCGACGGCAGTTACACCTACACCGACGGCAGTTACACCGACGAGGGCGCCGGCAGCTTCTCCTTGGGCAATTGGTAGGCGCGGGCGCGGAACAAAAAGTCGACGATGTTGCCTTCGTGCGGCTGGAGCCAATCCAACTTCGTGGTGGGGATGGGGCCAATGTTGAGGCGATCGATCTGCACCGCGTCGGTGAGTTCTTGCTGCCAGGCGGGATTGTCGGTGATGGCGGTGCCGACCAGCGTGGGACCGATCGACTCCAGCATTTTCTCCTGCGGGCACTCCACGACGGTTGTAAAGGGGAACATGTATTCCTTTTTGGCGATCGCCGCGGCGGGGGAGGTGCAATGGACGACAACCGGGCGCAAGTAGCTGCAGCGATCCATTTCGACCAACCGCGGTCCGTAGGAACCCGTGGAATGGGTGACGCCGGACTCCTTGAGGTCGGCGTCGATGGCGCCCCAGACTTGCTTTCCCATGCCTGGGACGGTGAAGGCGGCTAGACCTGCCTGAGGATTGTCCGGGGGGAGGGCTTCGATCGGGCCGAGGCGCGCGGCGAGGGCTTCGGCAATGGCGGCGGTATGGCGCGAGGCCCAAATTCCGGAGCAGTTGATGCAACCGCGACCGCTGTTGATGTAGACGCTTTCGACCATCAGATCGAGGTATTTTTCCCATTGGTCGACGACGTCGTCTCCCAGGAGGATTTTGCTGAAGCCGGGACCGTGTGCCTGGACGCGGGGGTTGCCTTTGTAGCGTTCGACCGTCGGGGTGCCGCCGAAGATCATGCTCCGCTGGCAAGCATTTAACACCGCGGCGCCGACATCGGCGCCGCCGGGGTAGATAGAAATCGCCTCGGCGGGGATTCCCGCCTGCACAAAGGCTGCCGCCATGCGGTAGGGGGTCCAAGGCTCCTGCGGACCGGGCTTGAGGACCAGGCCGATCTGCATGGGGATGACTGGGAGCCAAAGGGTATGCACACCGGGGGAGTTGGAAGGCAGAACCAGGCCGAGGGCTGGGGCTTGCGCTTGATAGCTGACGACGACGCCGCGGTTTTCCATCCCGAAGCCCGTGGAAAGGATGGACAAGGGGAGGCCGCGGGTCAAAGCGTCGAGCATTTGTTCCATGTGCGAAAGAACGAAGAAGTTCTTCTGCATGTTGGCTTTGCACATGTGTACCGGCAAGCCGGTGCTGGCGGATTGCTGCTGGGCGAATTGGTCGGGGGATTGCGAGCCGTCGCCGAGCGGCAGGGTGGCGTTGAGATAGAGATCGCCTGCGCGTTTGACCCGTTCGATCAGATCGGGGATGGGAATTTCGCGGAGGGCGGCGCGGGCACGGGGGGCATGGCGCATGTCGCGCTCGAGGAGGCCCCCACTGGCCTGACTGACCTTGGCAATCGATTCCCCGGTGATGAAGTGCTTGACCTCGTCTTTTTCGAGGGAGTCGTATGGTTTGCCCCAACGAAGAACGGGAAGGGTGAGCAAGGAAGGTCTCCGGCTGTAGACGGTGGGAGGAGCGCGGGCGGGTTAGGTCGCTTGCGCGGGTGAGGTTGTGGGGCACTTGAAGCGGCGAGTGCGGGCGTTAATACACGCCGACGGTTGTGGCTTCGGCCAATTCGTGGAACGGTCGGACGCCGCTGACGCCGTCCCACGGATATTTTACGAAAGGGGGTTCGCGCTCGCCTTCGTCGCGCTCCATGAAGCCGGGGACGAAGAACTCTTTGGTGAGCGTGGTGAGCTTGACGCGGCCGGTGGCGCCGTAGGGGACGGTCGAGTGATAATCGTCGAAGCCGACGACCTCGATGACGGCGCGGGGTTGGGGGGCGTAGTAGCTGATTTTGTAGCCGTCTTCGGCCGTGACGGGTTTGCTAGCGGCGAGACCCATCAGGGTGTTGCCGTAGGTGGGGGTCATGTAGACCCCTTCCAGGAATTCCTCGGTGGCGAAGCGGGTCCACTGGGGGGTAAACTCGGTACCGCCGGAGAAGATGCCGGTGATGCCTTCCTTGCGGATGCTGGAACCCTTTTTCTCGAGGGCGAGGGCGAAGGCTTCCAGCAGCTTGGGGGTGGTGAACATGCACTTGATGTCGTGGCCAGCGCTTAAGATCGTCAGCGCCTGGTCGATGCAGTGTTTCTTGTATTCCTCGAGGTGTTCCATCCAGCCTTTTTTGATGAGCTTGATGACCCAGCGTGGATCGAGGTCGATACAGAAGCAGATTCCGCCGCGGTGCTGGGCCAAATGTTCGATGGCCAAGCGGAGTCGCCGCGGGCCGCTGGGGCCGAGCATGAGCCAGTTGGCGCCTTTGGGGAAGTACTCGTCGGGCAAAGTGCTGCTGAACTCGGAATAATCGATGCGGAAATCGTCGATGCCGACCCGGCTCTTGGGAATGCCGGTGGTTCCACCGGTTTCGAAGACATAAATGGGCTTATCGGCGTAGGCCTTTGGCACCCAGCGGCGCACTGGCCCGCCGCGGAGCCACTCGTCTTGGAATTCGGGGAATTTTTTCAGGTCGTCGAAGTTGCGCACCTCTTTGAGCGGATCGAATTTCAGTTCCTCGGCGGCGCACTGAAGCCAGAAGGGGCAGCCGGTGGAAGGATGGAAATGCCACTGCACCGTTTCATAGGTGTGGGCGTCCAACTGATCGCGAGCGGCTTGGACCAGGCTGGGCAGGCGATCCGAAGAGACTTGGGCGGTCGGGCTGGCGCTCATTGGCAACGGTCCTAGCTATCAAGGAAAGGAGAAATGGACCAGACAGAGGAAAGCAGGTGAGTTTTGGTCACAGGGGGCAGGTTGAGGAACGCGCCAAGGCGGGGGGCGCTGGAAGACCTGGTATTGTGGGCAGGATGCGGTTGGACGACGGTTGCATGGGAAACACCCGACTCCAAGACTGAAAATACTGGATTGCGGCCGCGAAAACAACCGCCGCAAGTGGTCGGGAAAGGCGGGTGGGCGTCCTTGCGGCTGGGGCTGTGGCATCTTCCGCGGAACGGGCGAATTTCCCGCAGTTGATCTTGTTTGCCGCGGTCGCCGAATTTACAGTTTCGGCCGCGCGCTGTGGGGAAGTGCGCCAACCGTCTTTCCCAGGAGGGCTGCCTGCATGGCGCTTCAGCGGACTGGAATATTGTTTATCGTGTGCGCGGTTCTCGCCGCGGGGACCCTTTCCGCACAGAATCCGGTGAGAAATCGCCCGCGCTCGGAGGAGGAGTCGGCGGGAGCTGCGCCAGCGGTCGGCGGCGGCGCGGGATGGCGCGCGCCGGGTGGGGGGGAGAGTTCGCCGCGCGCTGCCGATGGAGAGGGTTCGCCTGGGCGGGAAACGCCACTACAACCGTTGGCGCCGCGCGGCCCGCTGGCCAAGGTAACGGCGGGGAGCGGGTCGCTGCCGAACGAACATGGGCAGATTTGGCGCGAGTACGACATTAGCCCGTACACGGCGCGGGTGACATCGACGGCGCGGCCGGAACAGGCGATCGTGGATTGGATCTTGCGGGAGACAGGTTACGAGGCGTGGCACGGTGAAACGGTGGCGGTATTGTCGGCCAATCGCCGCGTGCTGCGGGCGTATCATACGGCCGAAGTGCAGACGGTGGTGGGGGACCTGGTCGATCGATTCGTGAACACGGAAGCCCAGACGTTTGCGTTTGGCGTGCGGGTGGTGAGTTTGGACAGTCCCGGTTGGCGGGCCAAGGCGCAACGCATGTTGCGGCCGATCCAGGTGCAGACGCCGGGGATTCAGGCGTGGGCCTTGGCACGAGAGGATGCGGCGTTGTTGGTGGGGGAGCTGCGCAAGCGGGCCGATTTTCGCGAGCATAGCGCGCCGCATTTGATGGTGGCGAACGGTCAGACGGCGATGGTGGCGGCTACGCGAGCCAGGAACTACATCCGCAGCGTGCGGCTGACGCCCGACCCGTTTCCGGGATTTCAGGCGGAACCGGGCCAGATGGACGAGGGGTATTCGTTGGAGATGAGTCCGCTGGTTTCCTTGGATGGACGGACGATCGATGCGATCATCAAATGCAACCTGGACCAGATCGAGCGGTTGCAACCGGTGATGCTGGACGTGCCGACGGCAGCGGCGCCGCGGCAGCGGACGCAAGTGGACGTGCCGCAGTTGAGCAGTTTTCGCCTGCACGAGCGGTTTCGCTGGCCGTCGGACCAGGTGCTGTTGATTGGCTGCGGCATGGTGGCGCCGCCGATGCCATTGGATAGCGGGATCAAAATTCCGCTGGTGTCGCCGCCGGCGCGGGTGGATTTGCTGGTGTTCGTGGAGAGCCGGGGGACCGGCGCGCGGCCGGTGGAAGTGGGAAGACTGGGCTCGCCCGCGGGACGGTTGCCGCCACGGTAGGAAGAAAGTCGCAAAAGGCTGCGGCGGAAACACTCAAGCGCATGTTAAACCGCCACGATCGCAGAGGCGACCGTGGCGGTTGGGAAGAGGCTGGGATGCCAGACCGGGGGGCCAATCAGGGGT
>JALHPA010000342.1 GCA_022842745.1 Pirellulales bacterium | reverse complement strand
ACGCTCTTCCGATCTTGTTGTCCTCATTGATGCCGCTAACCCGCAGCGTCAGAATTCTCCGTCCCGGTTCCTTGATGCCTGCCAATTCAAACTTGATCGACGAAATCTCCGAGTTGGTTCCAAGGACCACGGATTCTTTGGCCAGACTCGTCCCCAAATCCCCCGGGTTATCCTTGTTTTCGCCGGCCGGGCGGGAAAACAATTCCACCGTGGCGTTGCGGCCCGCCAGTTCCTTGGCTTGTACCAAGGCTTCGACCTGAAATTTGTCCCCCGGATAAGCCCGCGCTGGCGCCTTGAAATCGACAATTCCGGCATTGACCGGGAGCCGATTGGAGCCAATCCCAACGGTATAGACCGGAATCTTCGCTTCCTGGGCCAGTTGCACGCCGGCGTTCTGATCGATGCCTGCGTTCTGGGCAAAATCCCCCACGAGGACGATTCCGGCCACCGGTTGCGACCGTACCTCGTTGACGATCTGTCGGAGGGCTTGGCCATATCGCGACTCCGTTCCACGAGGGAGCAGGACCTGTTGCCAGGCAATGCTCCCGGCGGAACTTTCGTCGCCCAGGGTGGTTTGGTCTGAACTCTTTACGGGAGCAGGAGGCTGCGACCCGTCACCCGCTTTGGGAAAAGACGCCACCCGGACCATTTCCTGATCGAATCGGTAAAATGCCACGTCGTGCGTTTGCCGCAGTTTGGACAGCAATTCCCCTTTCAGCAGGCCATCGATGACGCGTTCAATCCGCGTCGGCGAGGCCGGTATCGACGTTCCTTCTCCGTCCGACCGGCTCATACTGGCGCTGGTATCGATCAAAACGGCGACCTGAGAATTCTGGGCTACCAGTTTGTCGGTCCGCCGCTGCAAATCGAGATAGTTGGCCAACAACCCGCCAAACGCCGCCAGCCGCAGCAACAGCAGCAGAATTCCAACACCAGGCTTTAGCTCCACGCTATCCCGCCGGTACATGTACACGACAAACGCGGCAATCGCGAGGCATACCACCACCAACAGCGGCTTTTGCCACCATTCCGTGAACGAATGCCAACGCGCCCACTCCCAGCGGACGCGGGTCGTCGCTTCAGCAAATATTGGATACAGACCGTTCAACTCGCCTTCTCCCTGGGCGAAGCGTGGTAACTCGCCGAATATGCCAGCAGTTGCTCGCCAATCAACAACGCCACCAGCAGGTACAGAATCGTGGTACTCAGGTTCGAGCCCGCCAAATCCCGGACGCCCAATCCGGCGTCGGAAGCCCGAAAGAACTCATAGGTCACGCCGGACAGGGAATCGGCCAATCGCTGGCGGTCGATCAGACTTAGGTCCCCCTCCTTGGCGGCAACGTTGTAGGCGTATTTCACGTCCTGGGTCTGCTGGTCGCCGCTCCTCAGCCGCGCAGTGTAAACTCCGCTCCGATCGGTCTCTGCAAAGGACAGGGTGAGTCGATCGGCGGCCGGTTGGGCCTTAATCGTTACGAAGTCCCTATTGAGGTGGGACGGAAACGCGATGTCGACATCCGGCTGAAACTCCGCCGCCGGATACTCCGCGACCAGGGGGACGCCCACCTGCCGCGCCGGGTCGTCCTGTTTCCAGAGCGACAAATACGCCTGCAATTGCTGAAGGGCGACCGTGTAGCTGGGATTGGCTTTTCCCCAGTTGTTCCAAGTTGGAGCGGCCGTGGTCAGGAAGGCCACCACTCGGCCTTTGCCGAATCGGCTTTCCACCGCCAGGGGCGCCCCGTTCCGAAGACGTGCGATCACTTTGGCCGTTGAACCGGGCGGCGGCGTCCAGTTTTTTTGCGCCGCCATGTACCGTTCCACATTCACCGCCGCGATGAATGGATTACGATCGCCGGCAAACTTTCCAAACACCGGATGGTTGCTGACATCCAAATCCGGAGACTTCGCCGCCCGATCCACCGGCAGCAGCACCGACGCCACCAGCGGAACAGGAAATATTCCTTCGCCATTGCGGTACAGCCGCCGATTGTAATCGTCTGGTTTGACTCGATCGCCCATGAAGAATGCCACGCCGCCACCCCCCGCGGCGTACTCCTCAAGCGCCCTCGCTTCCGACTGCTGAAGCGTTTCGACGTTGGCCAAGTAGATCGCGTGGAAGCCGGCGAGGGGCTTATTTCGCAGGAACGCGGCGGTCTCGATCTGCGGCTTCAGTCCCGTCAAGCCGATATCCGGAGAGAGGGCCGTCGCCAAAAAGTACGAATCGCTCTCGCGAGTGCCAAGCGCCGACGGGTTTCCTTCCACGATCAACACCGGCGCCGCGGCCGCGAATTCCAAAACGCTGTACCGCGCGTTGTCAGCCGCCACCGTGTCTCCCGCCAGGCGGGCGGTGATCTCGTGCTGTCCCCCTTTGGAAAATCGCACTTCAAACGTCCGCGTCTGCACCTGGCCGGGCGCGATCTCCTCGATCAACTCATCGGTCCGCCGCTGGCCATCCTCGTACAGCATGACCGTCACATTGCGGGCCTTGTCCGAGCCAAAATTCTGCACCCCGACTTCCATCACCAAGTTCACGCCGGCGGCGCGGGTCCCCGGCATGGGCCGCAACGAGGTGATCGCCAAATTGGCGTTCGGCGAATCGACGCACGCGATCAACTTCGGTTCGACTCCCAGCCGATTCAATTCCAGGAGCCGCTTACGCAAATCGCCGGCTTCGTTCCATTCTTTGAGCCGATAGTCCGACAGCAGATATACGAGGCTAGCAGCGTCCTTTTGCTCCTCGACCAGCTTGATTGCGGTATCCAGCGCAGGGCCGGGGTCCGGGGACAATTCCGAAACGTCTAGGCCCTGCAGCAATTGCTCGAACTCGGCCTCAAACTCGGCGGAGTCGATCCGCTTGTTCAGCAGATCATACTGGGCGGCTCGCCCGGCCTGAGAGGCCCGCGAAAACCGCAGCAGCGTGATTTCCGGAGGGGCCGGCTGCGATCGCGCCGCCTGTACCAGACCGGCGATCTTTCGTTTTGCGTCGGCGAAAGGACTGCCCGATCCCCGCTGTTCGGACATCGAAAAACTATCGTCCAGCAGGACGATATGGTGCGTTTTTCCCCCGCCGAAGAACTGTCCCAGCCGGTTGCTGACCTGTGGCTGCGCCACCATCAGGGCCACGGCGGCCACCGCGCCCATTCGCAGCAGCAACAACAGGAGTTGTTTGAGCAGAATCCAAGTGCGATTTTTTTTCTGGCTGGCGAGCAGGAACTCCATCGCCGCCCAATGCACGCGCCGATGACGCATCATGTTGATCAAATGAATCAACACGGGCAGCCCGACGGCTAGCAATCCCCATAACAGCGGTGCGTGCAAAAAGGACATGGATAACTGGACTTGATCGCTGATTGGGCGGAAATTTGCGACGGAGCCGTGTGCTCGAAGGGAGCGTCGGGCTTGGCTTCTACGCTCGTCGCTCCATAGCTAGTCTGCGTCCCAGGAAGGTGGCTAGCGCGGCATCCATGGGATCGCTCGTTCGGATCAGCGCATAGTCGCATGAATTTCTTACGCAACCCAACCGCACTTCGTCCAAAAAGGCGTTCAACGCCTCAAGGTAACCGCTCCGCAAAGCGCGCGGATTGCACGACAACTGATCCACGGTTTCCAACCCCTCGAATCGCGTGGGGCCGGAAAAGGGAAAATCCAGCTCATCGTCGTCCATAATATGCAGGACGAGAACATCGTGCCCCCGCTGCCGCAGCAATTTGATCCCCTTGATCAAACCTGGCCGGTCGGCCAACAGGTCCGAAATGAGCACCATCATGCCGCGGCGGGGAAAAGTATCGGCGGCTTTGCGCAAGATCTGGTAGACATCCGTCTTCTCTTTGGGCTTCGCCCCGTCCAACGACTGAATGATGGACAGCAGGTGATTCCGCCGCGTTCTCAGCGGGACGGTGGCGCGCACTCCCTCGTCAAACGTCACGCAGCCCACGGCATCCTGCTGCCGCAAAATCAAGTACGCCAAACTGGCCGCGGCCGTGCAACCGTATTCATATTTGTTCATTGCCTGCCGGCCGTACTGCATGCTGTTGGAGACGTCGACCAGCAGCGTCACGCGCATATTGGTCTCTTCCTCGAACTGCTTGACGAAAAACTTGTCCTGCTTGGCCCAGACCTTCCAATCGATATGGCGCAGGTCGTCGCCCGTCGTGTACTGCCGGTGTTGCAGGAACTCGACCGACTGCCCGAAATAAGGGCTGCGATGCATGCCGGATAAAAAGCCCTCGACGATGTGCCGAGCCCGCAGTTCCATCCGGCCGATCCGCTTGATCGCCTCAGGATGCAAAAATCTTCTGAAATCGGGGGTCACGGCTCAATTCGTCTTCTTTGGTAGGGGTGGATTCCAGCAGCCGATCGACCACGTCGTCGACGGTTACGCCGGCACTTTCGGCGGCGAAGTTCACGACCAGCCGGTGCCGCAAAACCGGTTTGGCCAGCGCCTGAATGTCGTCCGTGGAAACGTGCGTGCGTCCATGCAGCAAGGCTCGCGCTTTGCCGCCCAGGATCAAGAACTGCACGGCCCGCGGGCCGGCGCCCCAACTGATCTGGTCGGAAATGAAATCCGGCGCCCCCGGTTCGCGGACGCGCGTCTGCCGCACCAACGACAACGTGTAGCGGATCACATGGTCGGCTATCGGCACCTCCCGCACTGTTCGTTGGAGGGAGAGAATCTCCT
>JALHPA010000341.1 GCA_022842745.1 Pirellulales bacterium | reverse complement strand
CGAGCAACGCGGCGCCCAATGCTCGCCATGCTTACCTTAACGAAGTGTAATCGAACCAAAATGGTCGTTGGACGATAAGGCTATTAAAATGGCGAGCACACACGCAAGGTTCGCCCGCCGCCTGTAGGCGCGGCGATTTGTCCCACCCTCGAATCCCACCTCGAACTTCGCCTTGCATGGTTCTGCATCGCGCGCCGGCCGCCTTCCAGGGTAGCTGATTTTGCGAGCCGTTGAATCGCGCGAAATTTCCTACACACCTGCCTGTGGACGAACGTCCCGCCCGTGGATGCCGCTAGCGGCCAGGCGCTCACCCGACCATCGATGACAACCCCAGGCCCCGGCCATGTCCCATTCGCCATCCAATTCATCCCCCGGTCCGCTGCCAACGTTCGCGAACGGCTGGCGAAATGATCTGCTGTCCGGGTTTCTGGTGTTTTTGATCGCCCTGCCGTTGTGCTTGGGAATCGCAATGGCCAGCGATTTTCCTCCGATCGCCGGGATCTTCACTGCCATTGCCGGCGGTTGCCTCTGTCCGATCATCAGCAACTCGGAACTGACCATCAAGGGCCCGGCCGCCGGATTGATCGTGATCGTATTCGGCGCCGTGCAGGAGTTGGGGCAGGGAGACCCCTTGCTCGGCTACAAGCTGACGCTGGGCATCGGCGTGGCGGCTGGGATCATCCAGATCGTCTTTGGACTGTTAAAGACCGGCATACTCAGTGAGTTTTTCCCCACCGCCGCGGTCCACGGCATGCTTGCCGCGATCGGCGTCATCATCGCCGGCAAGCAAATCCACCAAGTTCTGGGCGTCCCGTTGCCCAAGCACGTCAAGGAGCCGTTGGAGCAGATTGCGCAGATCCCCAACAGCTTCATGAACTTGAATCCGGAGATCGCTTTGATCGGCGGACTGAGCCTGCTGATCCTGTTCGGATTGCCGCTGATCAAGAATAAGTTCGTGCGGCGCATACCTGCCCCCATGATCGTGCTATTGGTCGCAGTGCCCCTCGGCTTCTATTTCGATCTGGACCACGAACACAAATATTTGTTCCTGGATCACAAGGAATACACCGTCGGTCCGAAGTTCCTGGTGTCGCTTCCTGACAATATGTTCGACGCGATCACGCTGCCGGACTTCTCTGGACTGCTTTCGGGAACCGGCATCAAGTTCCTGGTAATGTTCGCACTGGTGGGCACGCTGGAGTCGCTGCTCAGCGCCAAGGCGATCGACCTGCTCGATCCCTGGAAGCGAAAAACGAACATGAACCGCGACCTGCTGGCGGTCGGCGTGGCCAACACCGCGGTGGCCTCGATCGGCGGCTTGCCCATGATCTCCGAAATCGTCCGCAGCAGCGCGAATATCAATAACGGAGGCCGAACCCGCCTGGCGAATCTGTTTCACGGTCTGTTCCTCTTGGGATTTGTGGCCCTGGTTCCTAACCTGATTCACGAAATTCCCTTGGCGGCCCTCGGCGCCATGCTCGTCTACACCGGCTTTCGACTGGCATCCCCCAAGGAATTCATCCACGCGTACCGGATTGGCCGGGAACAGTTCTTTATCTTCGCGACCACCGTGGTGGCCGTCCTGGCCACCGACCTGCTGGTCGGCATCGGCATCGGCATCGCGGTCAAGTTCGCCATCCATCTATTCCGCGGCGTCCCCGTGCGATCGCTCCTCAAGCCGCAAACCGAAATCGAATCCGTCGACGGCGAGACCTACGCGATCACCGTTCAGGACGCGGCCATCTTCAGCAATTGGATCGCGTTTCGCCGCCGCCTTGATGCCCTCACCGATGCCAAAACGCTGGTCGTCGACCTCTCGGAGGCAAAAGTCGTCGACCACACCGTAATGGAGAAGCTGCATCAACTGGAGCAAGACTATGCCACCCGCGGGTGCACGCTAGTAGTGCGCGGGCTGGACAACCATCGCCCGGTTTCCCAACATCCCCTGGCGGCGCGAAAGAAAATTCGGGACGACCAAACTGCCAGTGTCCAGACGGACAAGTAAGGGACAGCCGCGCGCAGGCGTGGTCCATCCGGTCGGCTTCCAGTCAAGAGGTGGAACATCAGTACCATCGAGCGTCACTCACCCGCCATGCCCCTCCCGTCGCACAACGACGGGCGCGAAGTGCCCCACCGCGCGCAGCAACTGCGGCAGGCGATCGAACATGCCGGCCACCTCCTTCCCGCCCAAGGCCCAATCGGCGTCTTCGTCCACCACAACACGCTGCACGCCTTTGAGGATCTGGCCTTCGACGAGGGAGTGCAGCGCGGGGCGGAGATTTTCGGTTGTCAGGCCTATCTCTCCGAGGATCGCTTCCGCCAGGAATTGGATCGCGGCCGCATCAGCTCCGTCGATCTGGAAAGGGTGCTGCGCCGCGACTTGGGCGCTGGCGGCGGCGAGACGGTGGCCCACCTTTGCACACGGCACGATCTGCGCCTGGCGATGCTGAAGCATCCGCTCCGCCGCGCCGCAAGCGCCGAACTGCGCTGGTTCGTGGCCGAGACCGACGCTCTGGCGAGGTACCGCCAAGACGCCTCTCCCTCCGTCCGCCAGCGATTTCTGGCCGAGGTGCGGCACTGGGCGATGCGCGACTTGAGACCCAATGGGAGCCGCAAATCTCCTTCGGACCACCCGCCCAAGCATCGCGGCGATCCAGGATTCCACGACCTCGTCGCCCAGTTTGGCGAATCCTCGATGGATCGATGGGATGACCATGCGTGGGAGGCGTTTGCCTTGCAGGCGCTGTGGCGTACCTGCCGGGAAGGGGTTCACGGAGTCAAAACCGATGCCGCGCCAAAGCGGCCACCTCGGCGGCATCGGGACTTGCTGCGGGACGCGACTGGAGAGGACAGCGACGCGCTCGTCAACGAACTGCTGATCCGCTTCACGGCGGCTTTTCTGGACCAGGGATTTGCGCCTTGGCCCGTGCCGGATCGGGAAATGGGGTATTTTCACTCCTTTTGCCAGGTTTACGGCGAGCCGGGCGGTTCTCCCGAGGCCTGGCTGGCGGGGTTGCAACAGGAGCTCGCCCGGCAGCGCGAGCAAGGCTTGGACGCGCTTGCGTCCATCTTCGATTCGCTCGAACAACTCGGCGTGGAGCCCGCGGAGTGGGACGAGTTCATCACCCAGACGTTCCTGTCGCTGCGCGGCTGGGGGGGAATGATCCGGCAGGTCGAGCAACGCGGCGACCGGGCGGTTCATCCCGCCCCGCCCGGCAGCCTCGAGGAATTCCTGGCGGTGCGGTTAATTCTGGAACGGCTCGCCTTGACGCACCTGGCCAGGACGCAGCTTGGCTTCCAGGGTCCGCTGCGCGAGCTTCGTGCCCAGGCGCGCAAGGCGGCGCGCAAGCCGCCAGCCATGGGTGTGGAACAGCGCGCGTTCGAAGTGTTTCAGTTGGCCCAGCTCTTTGGCTGGCTGCCGGAGCGCTTGTCGCAACTCTCCAAGCCGGATTGGACCGCTCTGGTCGCGGAGATCGCCGTTTTTTCGGGACTGCATCGGCGGCGGCTGTTCCAAATGGCGTTCGACCGGCACTACCGGCGGCAAACCCTCGACGCATTGGCGGTGCGCTCCGCTAGGTCCCCCTACCGCGCGGCCAACCCAGCCTTTCAGGCCATCTTCTGCATCGATGAACGGGAAGAGTCGATGCGCCGCCATCTCGAGGAGGTCGCGCCCGAAGCGGAAACGTTCGGCGCGGCCGGGTTCTTCTCCGTCGCGATGTACTACCGCGGCGCGGCCGACGCGCACTACGTCCCCCTGTGTCCGATCGTCATCCGCCCCCGGCACTGGGTCGCCGAGGCCGTCGCCTTGACCCACGCCCAGACGCACGCTTGGCGCGCTCGCACGCGGAAAGCCCTGGGCACCGTCCTGCATCGCTTCCATTTGGGCAGCCGCACCTTTGCCGGGGGGGCTGTATTGACGGCGGGGGTTGGAGTGCTGGCCTCGATCCCGCTGGTTATGCGGGTGCTCTTTCCCCGGTCCACGGCCCGCGTCCGCAAGGCGGCCAGCCGCCTGTTCCAGCCTCCTCCGGCAACCCGCCTGCAGTTGGACCGCTCCGCCGATCAACCGGGACCGGCCGATGCCGAATTGGGATTCAGCGTCGAAGAACGGATCGGAATCGGCGAGCGGCTGCTCCGCGACATCGGCCTGACGGAGGGCTTTGCGCGGCTGGTGATGGTGCTCGGCCACGGTTCCAGCAGCCTCAACAATCCGCACAAGTCCGCCTACGATTGCGGCGCCTGCGGGGGAGGGGCGGGAGGCCCCAACGCCAGGGCGGCGGCCCAAATCCTCAACGACCCTCGCGTGCGCGCCGGACTCGCCGAGCGCGGACTGGCGATTCCACACGCCACCGTCTTTGTCGGCGGATTCCACAATACCTGCAACGACGGCGTGACCTTTTTCGACCTGGATCGGCTGCCCCCCTCCCACCACCAGGAATTTCTCGCCGCCGAGCGCGCCATCGAAGATGCTTGCGACCGCAATGCCCACGAACGTTGCCGGCGATTCCAGTCGGCAGCCCTGTCGCTGACTTTCCCTGCCGCTCGGCGGCACGTGGAAGCCCGCTCGGAAGACCTGGCTCAAACCCGCCCCGAGTGCGGCCACGCGACCAACGCCATTTGCTTTGTCGGGCGGCGCTCGCGCACGCGCGGGCTGTATATGGACCGCCGCTGCTTTCTCGTCTCCTACGACCCCACCC
>JALHPA010000340.1 GCA_022842745.1 Pirellulales bacterium | reverse complement strand
GGGGGAGTACGGGGGTTTGCGGGGGGGGGGGGCGCGGGTTGCGCGGGGCAAAACGGGGGAAATTTGGTTGTGCGCATTTTTTTTCGCGGTGAAATCGTAGTTTGGCGCAAGGGGTTTGCCGGTAAGGGAGTTGCGGAAGAGACAGGGCTTGCTGAGGTACAAAGTGTGGGCGTTTTGGGAGTGAACTGCGCGCGATGACCTGTGTGCGCGGTGGGGTGGTGTTTGGCGCGCGGATTTGACGTAACTGGGACTGAACTGGCGGGACGCGGAGGGGGTGGAGAGGAGGGGAGGAGTGATTTTTGGTTGGGCATGGTGGGCGCGCAGGGGGAACGGAGCCGCTCTTGGGCGGCTTTTTCTGTTATCCTGGGGTCTGGTGTAGTGTACATAATGGCAGATATCGTGGTTCAAAAGCAAGGGAGTACTGGCGGAGGTATGGACCCGGACCAGGAGCGGAATCTGACTGTCGGGGCGCCGAAGGAGGCCGTGGAGGCGGACGCTTCTCGATGGTTTGATTCCCGGAAAAATTTGGATAGATTGTTTTTTTCAGGAGCGAGATGGACCCCATGTAACCTGGCGTGCGTTTGGGTGTGGATAATGGGAACGGGAACGGCCGAATTCAGGGAGTAACGGAAATATCCTGAGGTGGCGAGAGCTGGTTGGAGGAGATGAGGGTGAAGGCGATATTGTTGGCGGCAAGTGGGGACGAGACTACGGCCGCAGCGGTAAGCGACGGAGGCCGTCGCACGATCCACCAAGAACGGCTCAGACGACTGCCACTTGAGGTCAGTCCCATATGAATCCGAGTTGGTGTTCGTTGGCTGCGGGTTGGTGCGGACTATCGACTGGTCGATCCGGAGCCGGGTTGGAGAGTCGACGTCAACCCAGCAACTTACCGGTGGCTGGGACCTTGATCGGAGAAGAGCAAAAGAGACCGATACAATCGCTGGTTGTTTGACGCGCGGTCGTTGTGGACAGCCGTTGGATTCCGCGCGAAGAAGCCATCGGAGCCCTCCATGACCGAACCGATCCTGCCTACGGCCGCCGAAGATATTTTCGGCGCCGCCCTGTACCATCGGATGGCGCGCGAACGGCGCGCGTTTGTCGCGCAGGCTTGCGGCGACAACTCGGAGCTGCTGGCGCGCGTCGAGGCGCTGTTGAAAGCGCACGACGAAGCTGGGGGGCCTGTACGTCCGGCGGCTATGGACGCCGGGTCGGAGCTGTCACCCACGCTCGATACACCGACCGGCTCGATGGAGGCCGTGGGATTGGTGGTGGATGGCCGTTACCGGCTGTTGGAGCTGGTGGGCGAGGGGGGCATGGGGTCGGTGTGGGTGGCTCAGCAGACCGCGCCGGTACGACGCAAGGTGGCGGTGAAACTGATCAAGCCGGGGATGGACTCCAAGCACGTGCTGACGCGGTTTCAGGCCGAGCGACAGGCGTTGGCGATCATGGATCACCCCAATATCGCCAAAGTGCTCGATGGGGGCGTGTCGGAACAAGGACGGCCGTATTTCGTAATGGAGTACGTCAAGGGGGTTCCAATCACCCAGTATTGCGATGAATCCAAAGCATCGCTGGCGGATCGGCTACAGCTCTTTGTCCAGGTTTGTCAGGCGGTTCAGCACGCCCACCAGAAGGGGATCATTCATCGGGACCTAAAGCCGTCCAATATTCTGGTCTGCCTGTATGACGGCCAGCCGGTGCCGAAGGTGATCGACTTTGGCTTGGCGAAGGCGATGCACCAATCGCTAACCGAGCAGTCGGTGTATACGGCGCACGGCGTGATGGTTGGCACGCCGTTGTACATGAGTCCCGAGCAGGCCGAGTTCAACAATCTCGACATTGACACGCGGAGCGACATTTATTCGCTGGGGGTGGTGTTGTACGAATTGTTGACCGGCAGCACGCCTTTGGAGCGGCAGCAGCTCAAGGATGCGGTGTACCAGGAGGTCTTGCGCCTGATCAAGGAGGTGGAGCCGCCGAAGCCGAGCACTCGGTTGAGCGGCAGCGCCAGCCTTCCAAGCGTGGCGGCCCAACGGGGGTTGGCGCCGGCCGAGTTGCGGAAGTCGGTTCAGGGGGATCTGGATTGGATCGTGATGAAAGCGCTGGAAAAGGAGCGCAGCCGGCGGTACGAAACGGCCAACGGACTGGCCAGGGATATTGAACGGTAT
This sequence comes from Pirellulales bacterium, assembly GCA_022842745.1. GTDB lineage: Bacteria > Planctomycetota > Planctomycetia > Pirellulales > JALHPA01 > JALHPA01. Next base: position 2,524 of record JALHPA010000340.1, on the reverse strand, counting down.
CTGAACGACGAAGCCGTGGAGGCCTGTCCGCCAAGCGCCGCCTATCGTTGGAAAAAGTTCGCGCGCAAGTATCGCGTGGCGATTCGCACCGGGGGGGCTTTTGTGTTGCTGATGGGACTGGCGACGGCGGTGAGTTTTTGGCTGGCGGCGCGGGCGATGCGAGCGGAGGGGCTGGCCGAGGAGCGGGCCAGCGAGGCGTTGGCGAGCGCCGAGCGGGCCGAGAAGGCGGAGTTGGAAACGATGGAAGCGTACCGGGCCAGTACGGACGAGGCGATTGAAGAGCTGATTGGCTCCAAGGAGACCTTGGGCCCGCAAGAAAAGAGGTATCTGGAGAAAACGATCGAACGGTGGCAGGCTTTTGCGGAGCGGACAGGGGGAGATGCACGCGGCCGGTTGCTGCGCGTCGAGGGGCATCTGCGACTGGGACACTTGTGGGACCGGTTTGGCGACACCGGCAAGGCATCGGAACAGTTCAAGTCTGCGCGCGATCAGGCCAAGCAGCTTGTCCGCGACTTTCCAGAGAACATCCGGTATCAAGGCGCACTTGGTTCCGTCCACCGGTATTCGAGCGAACTGCTCGTCGACCAGAGCAAGTACGTCGAAGCGTTGCGCGAATCCGAGTCCGCGATTGCCATTCTAACAACCGTGATCGCGTCACCCAGCGCAAAGCTCGAACGCATTTATGATCTGATGGGAGCCTATGTCGCCGCTGGTAATGCCTTGTTATCGCTGGGCAAAAACAAGGAAGCGGCCGAGAAGTTCGAGGCGGCGTTGACGCATGCTCAGGAGCTATCGGAGCGGGATCCCAATTCGTCCAGGTTCACGCTGGGGATGGCGCGGTGCCATTTGTACTTGTCGCGAAATCTCTTTTTGCTGAACGATGCAGCCGAGTCGCTGCGGCAGGCCGATCAGGCCATTGCAGTGCTCAAGGCGATGCCGACGCCGATTGTCGATTCGAGAGAAGTGTTGGCGGCCGCACATGCGCAACGTGCGGTCATCTATCTTTCAACCGACCGACGTCAGGACTCAATGCAGGAAAAAAAGGCCGCGCTGGCGTTGCGCAAGGGACTCGCCGCCGAATTTCCCGCGGTGACGCAATTTCAACGCCAGCTCGCGGAGGCGCACAGTTCTCTGGCAACTGCATGGTTGACGGAAGGTAATGTGGAGCAGGCAATTTCCGAAAATGAGCAATCGCTCAAGGTCCTGCGGACGCTTACGGAGGCCGATCCGACCGCGCCCGATTTTAAGCGACTAATAGCGTATGTTCGCATGGACTATTCCCAAGCACTTCGCACCGCGGGTAGGATTGCCGACGCTACGCAGGAACTGCGCACCGCGATCGAGATCAGTCAGAAGGTGGCGGCAGCCCATCCCGACGATCAGACACTCGCATTCCTCCTTTTTCAATGTCACAAAGAACTCGGGTTGTTGTTCCAAGCTACGGAACAGTACGGCGAAGCGGTGGAGGAATATCGGATCGCCGTTCGGCTGGGTCGGGAGTTCGCGGGAAAGTTCCCTGGCCTTAATCTGTTCACGCTGGAAGTTGCCCGACTCCACGCGGCCTTGGGGCACGCGCTGGCCGAAATGGGGCGGTTCGAGGAGGGGTTGGCGGAGCTGGAGGCGGTCCGGGCGATGTGGGCAAAACTGTCGGGGGAGAACCCGAAAAACGTTGAGTATCAAGCGCGATTGGCGGAAACGTATGGCCCGTTGAGCGAAACCTTGTATCGGCTCGACCGACCGGCCGAAGCACTGGAGAAGACTCGGTCCGCACGCGACCAATACCGAGCGTTGAGGGAGGCGCACCCGGAGGTAGTCAATTACCGCGCGCAGTACCTGAGCAACGAAGCCGAATTGGCCGCGCGGGTCGGCAGTTGGCGAGCGGCCGTGGACCACCTTACGGAGTGGGTAAAGGTCCAGCCCGACTTTCATTATGCCTGGTTTCTGGGGGCTTATGCCTGCGCGAGCCTAGGGGATCGCGAGGAATATGAGCGCCATTGCCGGGCGATGCTCGAGCGGTTTGGGACGACGACGAATGCGTACGTCGCCCAGCGTACGGCCAAGGCTTGTTCGTTGATGCCCGGGGCGAAGATCGATACGGGACTGGTACGCCGGCTGGCGGACTTGTCGATCGAAGAGACGACCGACAAGGACCTATACCGCGATCATTTGCTGTCGGCGCAAAGCATGGCGTTGTATCGGGACGGGAAGTTTGAAAAGGCGATCGAGGTGGCGACGCGATCGCTGGCGCAGCCGGGGGTCGATCATGGAGTGATCGAGGGGCCGAGTCAGTTCGTGCTGTGCATGGCCCATTGGCGGCTTGGTCATGCCGACGAGGCGCGCCGGGCGCTGGAAGCGGGGAGGGCAAAGATTTCCTCGATTCGGAAGGGGGCCAAGCCGAGCGATCTGGTCTCTGTGTATTGGCACGACGAGTCGATGGGTCTGTTGCTGCTGAAGGAATGCGAAGCGTTGGTGGGTGGGGAAAACGCCGCGCGATGATCTGTGTGTGCGGATGGGTGGTGACTTG
>JALHPA010000339.1 GCA_022842745.1 Pirellulales bacterium | reverse complement strand
CAGGCGCGGAGGAACAGACGCGAGAGGATCATCCGCTGGCTTTGCTGATGGGACGACACAATCGGATCCTCGAGAAATAAGGCTGCGGGCAAAATGGCCGGGGGGTAATCGGGGCGCGGAGTGCGGCAGGGCACATTTGCGGCAACGGCTGACCGCGATCGACTCCCCCCGCACGACTGACTGTTGAAAAGCGCCGTTAATCTGGCGTTTTTCGAATCTCGCCACACCAGGAACAAGCTCCGGACGGCTCGCCAAACCGCGACCTTGGTCGCGGTTTGAGGATGGCCTTCGCCATCCGGCAACTCTTCTACGTGCCGCTTAGGCAATTAAAGCGACACGCGCGGCGGGAGACAACGCCAGTGGGGGAGAATCTGGGTGAGCGCGGAGGCTGGAATTGGTTGTGCACGGGGGGGAACGGGACTGGATTTTTTGGAAAATGCCGACCGGGCCAGGAATGCGACGGACGCCTGGCCCGTTTGTAATGTTTAGGACCAAATGGTAGGGTATTTGACGGGCAAACTGGAGTCGGCCGGGACGGGTTGCAGGAAGAAGTTCGCCGGGTGCGGTCCTTTCGGATTGAGCGGCAATCGGAGTGGATTCGTTTGGTCGCGTCGCAGCGAACGAAACCATCGAGACATTTGTAGCCGGTTTGACCTGGCAAGCGCGCCGACCGGGATGGCGGAGAGCGTTTGAATGGGGAACGGCCGAAGGATTCGGCCGATGACACGAGAGGACGTGCGCGCCCTCACGCGTCTGAACGCTCTTGGACCCCGGCGGAAATTCCATCCATGCAGTTTGCCCGCGATCGGTATCGTCGTCCTCCGCACTCGAATGGAGATCTTGCAGCCGTGCATTCGGACCAATTGCCCGGATCGTTTTTTGGGCCCTCGAATCTGGTGGACCTGCTGCGGCACAGGGCGGCGCATCAGGGGCACGATCGCGCTTACACGTACCTGGTGGATGGGGAGCAGGAGGAACTGCACCTGACCTACCGGGAATTGGACCGGCGGGCGCGGGCAATCGGCGCGCAGTTGCAGGAGCTGGAATTGTCGGGGGAGCGGGCGCTGTTGCTGTATCCGGCCGGGCTGGACTTCATCGCGGCGTTTTTTGGGTGCTTGTACGCTGGAGTGGTGGCCGTTCCGGCGTATCCTCCGCGGCGGAACCGATCGCTGGGTCGGGTGGAAAACATTTCGGTGAACGCGGACGCGCGGATTGCCCTGACCACGGCGGACGTGCTGGAGCGGGTGCAAGGAGTGCTGGACGAAACGCCAAAACTCAAGTCGATGCAGTGGCTGGCGACCGATCGACCGGCGCCGGGCGCGGAGAGCGGTTGGAAGTCTCCGGCCGTTCATGGGGACACGCTGGCGTTTCTGCAATACACCTCGGGTTCGACCGGCACGCCGAAGGGGGTGGTGCTGTCGCATGCCAACCTGATGCATAACTCGGCGTTGATTTCCTACGCCTTTGAACATACGCGGAGCTTGAAGGGGGTATTCTGGCTACCGAGTTATCACGACATGGGGCTGATCGGGGGCATTCTGCAGCCGATGTACATCGGGCAGCCGAACGTGCTGATGTCGCCGGTGGCGTTCTTGCAGAAACCGTTCCGCTGGCTGCACGCGATCTCGAAGTACAAGGCGTCGACCAGCGGCGGGCCGAATTTCGCCTACGACCTGTGCGTAAAGAAGATTTCGCCCGAACAGCGCGACACGCTGGACCTGAGCAATTGGTCGCTGGCGTTCAACGGGGCAGAGCCGGTGCGGGAAGAGACGATCGAGAATTTTTGCCGGGCGTTCGAGCCGTGCGGCTTCCATCGGGAGGCGTTTTATCCGTGCTACGGGATGGCGGAAAACACGCTGATCGTGTCGGGAGGATTCCGGGCGGCGCCGCCGGTGATTCGCTATTTCGATGCCAAGGGACTGGAAAAGAACCAGGTGATCGACGCGGTGCCGGACGAGGAGGGGGCGCGGGCGATCGTGGGCTGCGGCGGGAACTTGCTGGACGAGGAGATCGTGATCGTCAACCCCGACACGCTGACGCCGTGCGCCGCCGATCAGATCGGAGAGATTTGGGTGGCCGGCCCAAGCGTGGCCCAGGGTTACTGGAAGCAGCCTGAGGCGACGGAGCACACCTTCAAGGCGCACTTGCAGGGGAGCGGCCGGGGGCCGTTTCTGCGGACCGGCGATTTGGGGTTCATGCAAGACGGCGAACTGTTCGTCACGGGGCGGCTGAAGGACCTGATTATCGTGCGGGGGGTGAACCACTACCCGCAGGATATCGAAGCGACGGTGGAAAGCTCGCACGCTTCGTTGAAAGCGGGAGCGACCGCGGCCTTTATTGCCGAGATCGACGGGCGGGAGCGGCTGGTCGTGGTGAACGAGTTGGAACGCGGCCAGCACCGGGATACGGACCGCTTGGACGGTGTTATACAGGCGATTCGCCGCCGGGTTTCCTCCGAGCACGAGCTGCAGGTCGAGGCGATCGTTCTGATCAAGGCGGGGAGCATTCCGAAGACTTCGAGCGGAAAGATCCAGCGGCACGCATGCCGGCAAGGATTTCTGGAGCGGACGTTGGAGCCGGTGGTGGTGTGGAAGTCGTGGGACGAAACGCCCCGGGCCGGCGGAAGCGGTGGAGGCTCGGCGGTGGCGGCCACCAATGGCCACGCGTTGGCGGCCGAGCGGTCGCCTGGCGGCTGGTCGCGGGGAAGCGAAGGGGCGGCGACAACGCCGCGACACGCGCCGCAGACGGTCGAGATCGTACTGGAGGAGGTACGGAAGATCGCTCGTGAGCGGGCAACGGGACTGACTCTGGAGACGAATATTCTAGAACTGGGGATGGACTCCCTAGAGCGGATGGAGATTATCGCGGCGCTGGAGGACCGATTCGGGGGGAGGTTTCCGGAGCAGGTGCTGCCGCAGATGGAGACCTGCCTGGAAGTGGTCGAGGGGGTGGAGAAGTACCTGGGGAAGGCGCCCCGGACTCGGGAGGGGGGAGGAGAGATTCCGCCGGAGAACTACCGGTTCGAGCTCTATCCAGAGTATTTGGCTCTCCAGCAGAGCATGAAAAACGTGCAGGCGGCCGGGCTCAACAATCCTTACTTCAACGTTCACGAGCGGGTTACAAACGATACGACCGTGATCGGCGGCCGAGAACTGATCAACTGGTCCAGCTACAACTATCTGGGGATGTCCGGGGATCCCGTGGTGGTGGCGGCGACGCAGCAAGCGGTCGAACGGTATGGTACCAGCGTTTCCGCCAGCCGGCTGGTGTCGGGAGAGAAGCCGGTCCACCGGGAGTTGGAGCGGGGGATCGCGGACTTTATCGGCGTGGAGGACGCGATCTGCTACGTGGGGGGGCACGCGACGAACGAAACCACGATCGGGCACTTGTTTGGAGCGGGCGACCTGATTCTGCACGACAGCCTATCGCACAACAGCATTTTGCAAGGCTGCATTCTGAGCGGGGCGCGGCGGCGGCAGTTTCCGCACAACGACTGGCAAGCATTGACCCGCATGCTGGCGGAGCTTCGGAGGGATTTTCGCCGGGTGCTGGTGGTGATCGAAGGGGTCTACAGCATGGACGGGGATTATCCCGACCTGCCGCGGTTCGTGGAAGCAAAGCAGCATCACAAGGCGTTTTTAATGGTGGACGAAGCGCACTCCGCCGGGACGATGGGCTTGCACGGGCGGGGGATCGCGGAACACTTCGACTTGGATCCGGCGGACGTCGATATCTGGATGGGGACGCTGAGCAAGTCGTATGGAAGCTGCGGGGGGTACATCGCCGGCAGCCACGCGCTGGTGGAGTACCTGAAGTACACCGCGCCGGGATTTGTGTATAGCGTGGGACTGTCGCCGGCGAACGCGGCGGCGGCGCTGGCCTCATTGCGGCTGTTGGAAGAGGAGCCGGAACGGGTCGCGCGGTTGAACGAGAACTCGAAGTTGTTTTTGCAGTTGGCCAAGGAGGCGGGTCTGAACACCGGGGCCAGCAAGGATTCGCCCGTGATCCCGATCATCCTGGGGAATTCGCTGCACAGTTTGCGGCTGTCTCAGGCGCTGTTTGCGCGGGGGATCAACGTGCAGCCGATCTTGTACCCGGCGGTCGAGGAGAGCGCGGCCCGGCTGCGATTCTTCATCACGGCCAGGCACAACGAAACGCAAATCCGAGCGACGGTTCGGGCGCTGGCAGAGGAAGTGGCCAAAATCGACCCGGCCCACCTGCGGCATGGGCGGAAGAAGCACGAAAGCCTGCACCTGCACTCGAACCGAACGCGGGAAATCGCGGTGGGAGGGCCGGACGCATAGTAGCCCGTTGTTTGCGGCGCGCGGAAGGGATTGGATCGGGGCGCGAAGCGCGTAACGGCTGTTGATCTGGTGGGGCGCGAATGCTTATTCTAGAGGCGGTTTTGGCGGACTCGCACGGCGAGGGCTTTTGAGGTTTTTTCTTTCCCACGGACACGGGCTCATTTCAACGGTCTGGTCTCTTTTCACGGTCACCGTCCGCATTGTCCGCCGCAACGCTTACGCACCGCCTGATTCTTCCGGCCGACGCCAACCATCACGGCACGCTGTACGCGGGATCGCTATTGCGGATCGCGCTGGAGGCGGCGTATGCCACGGCGTTTCGCACCATTGGCCAGGACGCCAACCTGCTGTTGCGGCGGGTGTTGAACCTCGAGTGTTACCGGCCGGTGCAG
>JALHPA010000338.1 GCA_022842745.1 Pirellulales bacterium | reverse complement strand
AACTCGAGATTTGCCAGAGGGATTCGGGAGAGAATTGTGGTGTTTGAAGCGACTCGAGGAATTGCAGGCGCTGCTCCGTCGCCTCCAAGCGGCGCAGGACTGAGTCGTCGTCGAAGCGTTGGGGGAAGTTCGCGGCAGGTCCTGAAAAGGCAACCTCATCGGCATGGCTCACCGTGCTGGCCGTAAGGACTACCGCCAGGAGTCCAAGGGAAAAAATCGAGCCGGTGACTTTCATGAGGAATTCTGTGGGCAATTCGAATTCTGTGCCGCTTCAGAGACTGGCGCAATTCGGGATAGGCAATCATTCGGCACGCTACGACCGGTTTAAGCAGTAAAATCCGCATATTTTGCCTATCCGGCAGAACTTGCGCTGTGATTTGCGAGCCATTCGTTTCGAGCTTTCAGGTCCGCGGAAACCGTGATAGCACGGCTTTTGCTGTCGAGTGAGAGGTCGACGTCTCCTCGTTGCGGGGATTGGCCAGTGGCCCAGCTTGGATTTGCTGGATTCAGGACACCACCGCCTGAAGGCGGTGTCTGACGGGGGAGCTGGCTGAAGCCAGCAGAGGAGGTAGGAAAAATTGGCCGTCGTCGAGTTTTCACCGGTGGGTTCGGGCTGGTCATCACCGCTGCGATTGGGGCTTTGGCGGGAACATGCCTGCGCTGCCTGGAAACGCGGGGGAATGAGAGTGGCGTGCGGCGTTGGGAGGGCTGTCAGGCACGGGGTGCCTGACCTACTAGGTGGGGGGTCGGGCGCTCGGGGTCGGTTTGGTTTTGGATCCAGGATTCGTATTGGCGGGCGATGAAGTGGAGGAAGGTTTGGGGGGCGAGGCGTTTGAGGCGCCAGTACCAGCGGGCTTTGGCGCCGAGGACGACGTAGAGCTGTTTTTTGCGTATGGCGCGGAGGGCGGCGGCGGCGACGTCGTCCGCGGAAAACGATGCCCGCTCGGTGTAGAACTCGGCCGCGCGGCGCTGGGCGTCGTTGCCGGCGGGCCAATCCCGGAGGAGATTGGTCTTGAAGAACAGGGGGCAGATGGCGGTGACGCCGACCCGGTGGGGGCGGAGCTCGGCGAAGAGGGTTTCGCTTAAGGCGAGCATTCCGGCCTTGGAGACGTTGTAGGCGGCCATCGAGGGGGCGCTGGCCATGGCGGCGAAGGAGGCGGTGTTGATGAGGTGGGCGCCTTGGGGGTTGCGCTTGAGCCAGTCGACGAGGACGTGGCAGCCGTAGATGCCGCCCCAGAGATTGACGTCGATCAGCCTGCGCCAGTTGTCCAGGGAGAATTCCCCGACTTCGCCGGAGCCGCCGATGCCGGCGTTGTTGACCAACAGGTCGAGGTGCGGCCAGGAGGCTTGCAGCCGGGCGGCGAGCTCGCGCCACTGATCGATCTGAGCGATATCGAGGGGATGGACCTGGCCGGTTCCGCCTGCGCGTTCGACCTGGCGGAGGGTTTCGATTGCGGCGTCTGGGTTGATATCGGCGAGGGCGAGTTCCCAATGATCGCGTGCCAGGCGGAGGGAGATCGCGCGGCCGAGTCCGCTGGCGGCGCCGGTGACGATGGCACGGAGTTTTGACATGGGAGGCGTTCGAGGGTGGATGATCAATTGGGGGCGTGGGACGGCGGCCGGACTCGGATTGGCAAGCCGGCGCCTGTTAAGCTAGGCTTTGCGGTATGAGTGCGCCAACTCCCGAATCGCCGAGCGAGCGAAAGACCCGCCCTGGGCGGGCTGGACGGGTGGTGGACGACGCGATGTACGCCCGGAGGGAGCGTCCGGCGTCGGTGTGGCTAGCGCTAGCGGCGTTGGGGGTGGTGTTCGGGATTCATGCGGTGCTGGCGCTGCCGGTGCTCAAGAGCGACAAGCTGTTTGGCACGCCGGCGCAGATGGCGACATTTTTGGGGCTGGAGTTCTTGATTTTGGCGGGGCTGTTCTTTCGGCACCGGCTGGCTTGGATGTGGGGGCGGGTGCTGGCGGTGGTGGGGGCGTTGTTCAACGGCTATTTGTTCGTGAAGGGGTTGATCGACGGCGTCCATGAGGACGTGAGGACGGTGCATTGGCTGCTGGGAGTGCAGTGCGCGGCCTTGATCGCGGTGTATTTCGCGCTGGGGACGGATCGGGCGCGGGTGTACTTTCGGCTGGTCTGTCCGCAGTGCCGCAAATTCACCAACCGGGCGGCGGATTTTTTCTTCCAGCGGGCGCGGTGCAAGGAGTGCGACAACCAGTGGTAGGGGACGATCGTCGCGACGGCGGGCAGCGGGGGCAACGGAAGGAGGAAATGCCGCGGAGAAGCCCCGGCCGAGGCGCGTTATTGCGCAAGGGGGGCGTAGAGGTTGGAATAGATCGGCAGGTGGCGGTAATAGACTTCGAGCATGTAGGTGGACAGGCAAGTGGCGTAGAGACGGCCCCCTTGCGGGCCCCAGGCGTCGCCTTCCGGATTCCAGCTTCCGGCTTCCGCGCCGGTTTTGATTTGGGCGGTGGGGATTGCCTGGCGCATGACCGCGTTCCACTTTTTCCAGGGGTCGCCTTCCATGTGGTGCAGGACCTGGGTGGCGTAGTACCAGTAGTAGACGTTGCCGTTGTCGCCGGTGACGATGGGGTTTTCGAGCAGGAACGCGACTCCCTTGGCGAGGCGCGGATCTTCCCGCTGCCAGCCGAGGTATTGCCGACAGAGGAGTCCTTCGGCGGACATGGAGGGGCGGACGCTGGGGTCGGAGAGGTTGTAGCGGTATTTGCTGCCCCCTTCGTAGGCGACGGAGTCGAGGAATTTTCCGACGCGTTCGAGGGTGGCGGGGGGGACTTCGAGGCCGGCCATTTTGGCGCTTTGGAGGGCCATGACGAACCAGCCGGTGACGGAGGTGTCAGCGTCTAAACCGGGGGTATATCGCCAGCCCCCTTCGGGGGATTGGTTTTTGACGCAGTAGCGGATGGCCCTTTCGGCCGGTTCCTTGAACTTTTGGTCTTTGGTCATGCCGTAGATTTCGCAAACGGCGATCGTGGCCTGCCCGTGGGCATAGAGAAGTTGCTGGGCGCTGGACTCTGTGGTGGTGAAGAGGCCGTCGCTGGTTTGCTGGCGGAGGAGGGCTTCCCAGGCGCGGGCGACGACTTTTTGATGTTGGCCGGATTTGTGGGTGTGGCCAGCGCCTTGGAAGGCGAGGAGGGCCATGGCGGTGGCGGCGGTGCGGTTTTCGAGGATGGCGCCGTTGGCGAAGGGGCCTTGGAGGCTCCAGGACCCATCGCGCAATTGGTTGCGCTTGAGCCAGAGGAGGGCCATTTCGACGGCTTCCTGCGTACTGCGGGTGCCGCCGAAGGCGGCAAGCAAGGCTTCGCGGCTGCCCTGCTCACGCCCGGCCAGGGCATTGCCGATGGCGGGAAGGGCGATATTGGAGGACATGGAAGTGCCGCTGGGGAGGAAGCTCTCCTTGGCGGGGGCGGAGAGGGGATCGGCAACCGGGGGGAGTTCCGAGAGGGCGAGGGTGGATTTTGTCAGTTCGGGAACGGGATCGCTGGCGGCCAAGCCGACGGAATTGTCGAGCAGTTGCTCGCCGATATCCTCGGCCCAGACATCGATCTCGAGGGGTTGTTCGTTGTGGCGAATGGTTTCGGTCCACCAGACGGCCAAGCCGAGCAAGATGAGGGCATGGACGATCATGCTGAGCATCCAGGGGGGGCCGAAGCGCTTGGCCAGATCCCAGGGATCGCGATCTTCGTCGTCGAGATCTTCGTCGGAGACTTTGAGCTTCGACGAGCCTGGGAGCAGGATTGGCAGAAGCAGGCCGTTTGGTCCGACGGGAAGCGGACGGAGGGGCTGGCCGGGGGCGGAATAGGCGGAACTCAGTCCGGCGGGGAGCGGCGGAGGCGGGGTTTCGACGATGCGTTCGACGAGTTTGGCTTTGCGGCCGAGGGGGGAGGTTGGATTGGGGGGATTGGCGGCGTTCCCGGAGGGGGGGGCGCCGATGCTGGGGGGGAGCGGCGATTGTCCCAAGGGCGGGAGGCTGGAGGGAGGGTTCGGCGGCGGCGGCGGAGCGGCGAGGCGGTCGTGATTGGTGATCGATGGGTCGAGCATGGGGCCGCCGCCAATGCAGGCATGGTCCGCGAAAGGAACGGATTGGGCAACCGCGGTTATGAGGGGCGGTCGATCGGGAGGCGGGGACGCCTGCCGAGAGGAGCAAGGGGACGCTAGTGGGAGTTTTCGGAGATAATTTTAGGCACAAGGGGCCGGGCCGGCCTCTGGATGAAGTTTAGCACCTGCAAATGGGGGGTACAACGAAGGCTGACAACGGAAAACCGTCGCAGCCAGTTATGCGGCTGCGAACTGACGAAGTCGGGAGTTGGCCGGTTGATGGGTTGGGACTGGAGCCGGTACGATGGCCTTAGTAATGCGGTAGCCGTGCGGCGAGTGGTCGTTTTGTCCGCTTTGAATATGTCAGGAACTGCTCATGTCCCTTGATCCGTATCAGCCTTGTCCGGGTGGAACCGGCAAGAAGCTCAAATTTTGCTGTAGCGACCTGTTGGGCGAGTTGCAGCGGCTGGCGGCGATGATGGATGGCGAGCAGAACGTGGCGGCACTGGACCAGGTGGGGAAGCTTTTGGAAAAGTATCCTGGGCGGGCGTGCCTGTTGAACTACAAGCTGAATCTGCAGATGGAAGTGGGGGCGATGGCGGAGGCGGCAGCGACGCAAGAGGCGTTCCTGGCCCTGCATCCGGAGAATCCGATCGCG
>JALHPA010000337.1 GCA_022842745.1 Pirellulales bacterium | reverse complement strand
TTCAGGTAGAAGCCGGCCATGTGATGAGCCAGACTGCGTTGGTGAGACCGACCGGCGCCACATTGTGCAAGGGCCAAACCCGCGTCGGCCACATCGACCGCTGCACCCGCGGCGACAAAGAGGATTGCGATGATGCATTGCGGGCCTCGATGGTTCATTGCGAGAACTTGTAGAGATTTTCGTCCGTTCGCAAGTACATCGCCCCGTCCAGAAATGCCGGGGTGGCAAACGTGCGGCCCGGGACTTCGTTCGTGCCGAGCACCGCAAATTCCTTGTCCGCCTTCACCCAAGTCGCCAGGCCGGATTCGTTCAGAAACAGCACACGGCCGTTGGCGAATATGGGAGATGCTGAATAGTTGCCCCCGAGCCGTTCCGTCCAGTAGTTTTCTCCAGTCTTGGCGTTCACGCACGAAGCGATGCCATTATCGGAAACAAAGAACAACTCATTGCCCACCAGCAGCGGCGAGGGAGTACTCGGCGCCCCGCGCTTGATTCGCCATACCACGTGAGAGTCGGTCACGTCGCCCTTGCCACCAAGCTTGACCGCCATCAGCTCCGGACGATCGAAGTCGTGGTTGTAGATCACGAGGCCGTGGCCCAGCGCCGGCTGCGGCACCACGGACCAGCCTGGAGCCAGCACCCGCCAAAGTTCCGCACCGCTTTCCAAGTCGTAGGCCGCGAAGTGGTCTGGCCCCGGAGCCAAGACTTGAGCCTTGCCGTCCACGATGGCAACCGTCGCCGTCACGAACGAATGGCTGATGCGAGCTTTCACGCCACGCGGAGTCTTCCATGCGATCTTGCCGGTCTTGGCGTCCACGGCCGCCACGAACGGGTCTTGGCGGCCATCACACACAACCACCAGCTTGTCGCCGTACAACACCGGCGAACCGCCGCTGCCGTGAACCGGAGAATAGTCCAATTCAAAACAACTCCATTGCACCGTTCCATCGGAAGTGGCCAGTCGCGCCATGCCGAGCGCTCCAAAATGGACGAACACTGAGCCGTCCCGAACTATCGGCGTCGGGCTGGCGTGGCTATTCTTCGCGTGGATCGGCGGGGCCTGTTCAACCGCCCGCACTTCGCGATCCCAGATGGTCTTACCGGTCGCGGCGTCTAACGCCAACGCGCGCAACGACAATCCTTCTCCACGCGCCACGGCGGTGGTCAGAAACACCTTGCCTTCGGCCACCACCGGCGATGACCATCCAGAACCGGGAACGGGCGTTTTCCATGCCACGTTCCTGGTATCCGACCACTCCACCGGCGTCGCCGGCCCCATGGCGTGCCCGTCGGAGTTCGGACCACGAAACTGGGGCCAGTCACCGGTGGACAAGGCGCAAATAGCGATCACTTCAAAAAGCATCGGATTTGTTCTCCATGATAGAGTAGCTTTCCACCGAGCATCCCAGTATTGCAAATGTCACTCGTTTGCAAAAACCACCCCTCACAACAATACACCCATTGCGGTTCCTACATGCACCAAAAAGGAGGGGCGGTTCTGGTTCTCGAAGGCTTCCCGGTTATGGATGCCGATGGCCTGAGAAATCGTGCGGATGATGTGCTGGACCGACGAGACGATCCTCCGGGGATGCGCCGATATTGTCGCTGGAACCGCATACCGGTCCACTGCGAATGTCGCGGACGGCCAACAGCGCGGTTCGACCGTGCGTCCAGTGATCGCGGCAGGGTTCCTTGCCGCCGCCGCCACCCGAGCGGGAATCGCTCAGTTTCCCCTTCGTCCCGTTTTCGAAGTCACCCCACGACCGCCTGATCGAGAAGTCGCCGTTCGCGCCCGTCGACAAGCATTACGGCGAATGGCTGCTCACAATGCGGCAGAAGGCAAGCTTTGAGGCACGAAAAAACTCTCCAGAGCGTGTCCCAGGTTCCGCCGAGACAGCCTCGCCGTTTGTCCTGTCGCTGGCCAAGATGCCAATGCCCTGTAACCAACGGCGCCCGTAGCTTTGACGAGCCAACGTCGGTAAGGTTCGGCGAACGGTTCATCGCTAGCCATTCATGGCTGGCTTACGACTGGTAGGCGATGCAGCCTTGGCAGACCGTGCCGCAGACGTCGCCATTCAGGTGCGCGGCGCGGAGGTCTTGGAAGACCGCGCTGTGCCAGGCGTCGATAAAGGGCTGTTGCGTCAGGTCGCCCATGTTGAAGCGGCCGTCGTGGTCGAAGCAGCAGGCCGAGAGGCGGCCGTCGAAAGTGATGTGCCCTTCGGTGAACACGGACCAGCAGGGAATGGGCTCGCGCATGGCATCGAGGCGGCCGGGGTTGCCGGCGACGGGGCGGGTGCCGTTGGCGCCCGCGGTCAAGCCTGCCTGGCCGTAGAGGGGCAGCCAGTAGTGCTCGTCGACGAAGGGGAGAATTTCCTGCACGGCCCGCTCCATGCGGACCAATTGTTCGCCGTCGTAGCGGATGCTGGAGGCATAGAGCCCGCAAGCGAAGGCGCCCTCGTCGCGGACCTGGCGGGCGGCTTTGATATTGTCCACGACGGTATGGAAGTCGCTCGCTTTTACCCGCGTTACCTCGTGGAACTGTTCGGGATCGGCGTTGTTGAAGCTGAACTTAAGACTGTCCAGCCCGGCCGCCATGCATTCCCTCACGCGGTCGGGGGTGGCCAGGCGGCCGTTGGTGGTGAGAAACACGTAAGGATAGCCGCAGTCCTGCTTGGCGTAGCGAATCGCCTCGGGGAGCCAAGGACAGAGCATCGACTCTCCGAGGTAGAACAGCCCCAATTCCTCGACACCCTGATCGCGCATTTCGCGGACGATCCGCTGGTAGAAGGCGGGATCGATGTCGGCCTTGTCCCGCAGCCGCTTGGCCGTGGCGCAGAAGAAGCAATTGAAATCGCAACGCGCGGTAAGCTCGATCTTCACGCTGCGCGGAACCGGCGGAGCGGGGCTGCGGAACTCGACCGGGATGCGGGTGATGGCGTCGATTCGCTCGGTGATTTTGCCGCGGCTCGGCCGAGAGGGCGAGGCGCCGGGCAGAGACACTGGAACATCGACAACGCCGGGGAGGATGCTCTGAGCGTTCGACTGGGACATGGCGTGCTGGTGGTTGGCTGGAATTCCCGAGACCGTAAAACCCTGGACTGTGATCTGAGTCGATTCCTCCCGGGGCGCGCCGACTGCCCGGCAAGCGCCGGGGACCGGCATTCTTCCGGGGATATCGGAAAGTTGCGGTCGTAGTGATGAGGTAAACCGGGAAAGCGGCGGCCGTCGAATGGCAGGGCAAAGAAGAAGCGTGCGGATCGGCGCGCCGCGTCAGGTCGGCTGAGGCAAAACGTGCGATCGGGCACAGTCGAACGATGGCGGCGGAACCCATCGCAGCAGCGATGTGCTATTGAGACACGGAGGTGGTCAAAAGCTGAACCGCGGCTGTCGTCGCAAGCTGGCCTGACAGCACGCACCTCGTCGCGGCCAGTGCGGAAACCCGGGGAGCGAGACAGCCGATATGGTCCGATCGGTTCCTGCCGCGGCAGACATTTTGGTCGGCAAACCGTTCGATAATCGCAGTGCGATTACGAAATACAACGCGCTGGCAGCGTGACAGGGATGGCGCCAAAGAACCGATCGCGCGACCGGCGATGCTCATCCTCTCGATGCGTTCACCGCGGGGAGCTTCATTTTCAGATTGATCGCCACGATCGGTTCCGTGCTGCACAAGGGGACGGGGCCGCCAGTGTCCTTGCCCAAATCGTCCAAGGTTGTGGCTTGGAACGCCGCTTCGATTGTGGCCATCGCCTCGTCTAGCTTTCGGTGCAGCGGGCATAGCGTTGCATGGCCAGCGATTCCTAGCGGACATTTTTTGATCCGCTGCAGTGGCTCGACCGCATTGACCACGTCCGCCAGCGTGATTTGCGACGGAGGCCGGGTCAGAGTGTAGCCCCCGCCTACTCCCCGCTGGGCCGTAACCAATCTCGCCCTAGTCAAACCCTGCAAGAGCTTTGACAAGTACGCAGCCGGTATCTGCCCCCGGGCTGCCATCGCTTGAACCGTGACGGGTTCCTCAAAGCTTTGTGTCAACATCACCATCGCGCGAAGCGAGTATTCCACCGCTTGAGAGATGATCACGTGCTAAACCCCCGCCAAAAAAACTGATAATGGACCTTGAACTCCAGTATAGCGACTGGTACGATCGATGAAATAAAGGAATTACAGGTCCATTATTCCTGTAAACCGCCCGGATTCAAGATGAGTCGCCTCCCAGTCCAGATTCCCGATCACGCGGATTACTGGCAAAAACAGATCAAATGCCAGGAAGCGTGCCCGGTGCATACCGACGCACGGGGCTACGTCCGAGCGATCGCCGAAGGCCGGCTTGAAGACGCGTATCTCATCGCCAGAGGCCCCAATCCCCTCGCTTCCATCTGCGGTCGCGTGTGCGGCGCGCCTTGCGAGGCTGCCTGTCGCCGCCGGGAACTGGACGACGCTGTTTCCATTCGTGCCTTGAAACGCTTCGCCATGGAAACCCATGCGGGCCAAAAACCGGCTGGGAAACAGACTCCCGCCGAGTTGATCGCTCGGCTGCTCGACCATTCTCGCCGGCGAGAGTCTTCGCGCAGCGAGGAAATCTCCTCGTTCGTCGATTTCCTGTCGGGGCCAAACCTGGCCTCGAATGGCGGTGGAGAAAAGGTCGCCATCATTGGTTCTGGGCCCGCCGGGCTGGCCGCCGCGCACGATCTGGCGATCTTGGGATTCCGGCCCACTGTATACGAAATGGA
>JALHPA010000336.1 GCA_022842745.1 Pirellulales bacterium | reverse complement strand
AGGATCGAGCCGACGGCCTCGAAGGAGGCCACGGTGGTGACGGCGACCATTGCCATCAAGAGGTAGTGGAGGAGTCCGGCGCGGAAGCCCATCGTGGTGGCGAGGGCGGGGTCGAAGGAGGAGAGCTTGAGCTCTTTCCAGAACAGGAGGATGAAGAGGGAATTGAGCAGGAGGACGGGAGAGATCGAGAGGGCCGCGCGGGGGATGAGGCGGCCGGCGATTTCGACTTGGTTGGCGGGCATGAGGGCGAGCTGTCCCTGGAGGACGCAATCGACGTCGAGATCGACTCCGCCGCCGGTGTAGCGTTTGAGCAAGACGACTCCCAAGGCGAACAGGGAGGTGAAGACGACGCCCATTCCGGCGTCGGCGGGGACGCCGCCGTGGCGGTGCAGCGCCTGGGTGAGGAAGGTGGTAAGCAGGCCGATGGCGAAGGCGCCCGCGAACATGGGGCCGATGCTGAGGCTGCCGGTGAAGATGAAGGCCAGGACCAGGCCTGGGAGGACGGCGTGGGAGATGGCATCGCCCATGAGGCTCATGCGGCGGAGGACCAGGTAACAGCCGATCAACCCGCAAGCCATGTTGACCATGGCGCAGACGGCCAGCATCCACCATTGATCGGGCGAGCGGGGGAGCAGGATGGTCCAGAGGTCAGGCATGTTGCGGATTGGCGGGGTGAGTTTGCGCGGGAAGGAGGTGTGGCGAGGAGGGGACGGCAGCGGGGGCGCCGGGCAAACGGCCGCGGCGGGCCAGCTCGGCCGCGAGCGCATCGACGATTTCGGGGGGGAGGAGATGCTCGATGCTGTCGGCGTCGCGGTCGACGTGGTCGGTGGCGATGTTGGCTCCTTGGATGAGGTACAGCTCCCAGAGACGATGGGCGCGAGTGATGGCGGCGGCGGACAACAGGCCGGCGGGGGTGAGGCGGACGCCGTCGGGGGCGCGGGCGATGAGTCCGGCGCGGTCGGCGGTCTTTAACAGGGAGGAAAGTTGGCGGGGGGACCAGCTTCGCTCGGCGGCGAGCGCGGGGAGGGGCACGACCGGCAACTCCGGGAGTCGCGGTTCGGAGAGTTCGTAGAGAGTGCGGTAGAGGTTTTCTTGGGCCGTGCGGCGGCGGAGGCGGACCAGGGCCAGCAGACGGGAGAGAATTCCACGCTCCGGGGCGATGGCCAGCGAGAGCAGAAACAGTGCGGTTCCGGACAGGACAATGATCGGACCGGTGGGGAGTGGGGCGCGGTTGCGCCCGAACGCGAGCGGGTCGAAGCCGAGCCAGTCGGTAAGGAGGCCGGCGGAGATGAGCGTGCCGGCCGCGCCCATGCAGGCGCCGATGACGGCGGCGAGAAACAACATCAGGCCGAGCCGGTTGGTCCAGAAGCGAGCGGTGGCGCCGGGAATAATCAGCAGGGCGGGGACGAGCAGCACGCCGACCGTTTTTACTCCGACGACGGCGACCAGGGAGAGGACGCTCATCATGGTGAGATCGAGGGCCAAGGTCGGCCAGCCCTGGGCGCGAGCGAAGCCGGCATCGAAGCTGAAGAGCTTGAATTCCTTGTACAGGAGGAGCACGACGAGGATGGCGGCGACGCTGACGATGGCAATCGTTTGGACGTCGCCGCGGCTCATGTTGGCTGCCTGGCCGTAGATGTAGCGTTCGAGTCCTGCGACTCGGCCGCCGGGAAGTTTTTGGATGATGGCGCTTAGGACAATGCCGCCGCCGAAGAAGGTGCTGAGGACGATGCCGATGGCGGCGTCTTCCTTGGTGCGGGTCCAGCGGCAGACAAAGGTGACGAGGGCCACCCCGAGGACGCCGGTGAGGAAAGCGCCGGCGAGCAGGGTGTGGTAATCGCGTTCGCCGGCGGCGTAGAGGAAGGCGAGGCAGATGCCGGGGAGGGCGGCGTGGGAGAGGAGATCTCCCATCAGGGCGCGGCGGCGGAGGATGCTGAAGGCGCCGACGACTCCCGAGGCGCAGCCCAACAAAGCCGATCCGGCGAGGACGGTGAGAGTCAGGCCGCTCACGGCGCCCCCTCTCCGCGGCGGAGGGCCTCGGCCGCCTGGTCGAGAATGGTGAGCCGGCCGCCGTAGGTGGTTTGGAGATTCTCGGTGGTGAAGGTGGTGGAGGTGGGGCCGGCGGCGACCAGGCGCATGTTCAGGAGGATGACGTGATCGAAGTATTGGCGGACGGTTTGCAATTCGTGGTGGACGACGAGGACGGTTTTTCCGGTGGAGCGGAGGGTTTGGAGCAATTCGACGATGGCCTGTTCGGTGGCGGCGTCGACGCCGGAAAACGGCTCGTCCATGAAGTAGATCTGGGCGTCCTGGGCGAGGGCGCGGGCGAGGAAGACGCGCTGCTGCTGGCCGCCGGAGAGCTGGCGGATTTGGCGGTCGGCGTAGGCCGACATGCCGACCTGTTCGAGGACTTCGGCGGCGCGCTGGCGCTCGCGGGCGTTGGGGCGGAGGAACCAGCCGAGCCGGCCATAGGTACCCATGAGGACGACGTCAAAGGCGGTGACGGGAAAGTCCCAGTCGACGGTTTCGCGCTGGGGGACGTAGCCGACCAGATGCCGTTGCTGGGCATAAGGACGGCCGAAGATTTCGACCTTGCCGCTGGCCAAGGGGACGAGGCCGAGGATGGCCTTGATGAGGGTGGACTTGCCTGCGCCGTTGGGACCGACGATGCCAACCAATTTGCCGGGTGGGACGACAAGGTCGATATCCCAGAGGACGGGCTTGCGGTGATAGGCCACGGTCATGTCGTGGACTTCGATCGGAGGGGGACCGGCCGTCGGGGAGACACCGGGCGGGAGGGCGCCTTGCTGGTTAGCGGTCGGGGCCGAGCGATCGGGCGTGTGTGCGGCGGGGAGGGTCATGCTCCGCTTATTCGGGGGGGCGATCATCGGAGTGCCTGGACGATCGTCTTTAGATTGTAGCGGATCATGCCCATGTAGGTTGCCTCGGGAGTACCGTCGGGGCCCATAGCGTCGGAATAGAGTTCGCCGCCGGTGACGACTTTGTGGCCTCGGCGGCCGGCCTCGGCGATGACGTTTTCGAGGGCCTCGGGGCGGACGCTGGACTCGACGAAGACGGCTTTGATGCGGCGCTCGACGAGGAGGTCGATGAGTTTGTTGACGGCGCCGATGGCGGCTTCATCGGCGGTGCTGATGCCTTGCAGGCCGTGGACTTCGACATCGTAGGCGCGGCCGAAGTAGCCGAAGGCGTCGTGGGCGGTGACCAGGACGCGGCGTTCCTTGGGGATAGTAGCCATTTGTTCGCGGCACTCTTGATCGAGGGCTTTGAGTTGGGCGACGTATTTGTCGGCGCGCTCTCGGTAGAGGTCTTTGTGTTTGGGGTCGACTTCGATCAGGCGGCGGGCGACCTCCTGAGCGCAGTCGCTCCAGAGGGCGACATCGAACCAGACGTGGGGATCGAAGCCTTCGCCTTGGCCGGCGAATTCCTCCGGCTGGCGGAGCCGGCTGGGGGATTCTTTTTCGAGCGGGGCGGTGACGGCGAAGGCCGGTTGGCGGCTGGCGAGGCTTTCGAGCACTTCGGCGAGGCGGCCTTCGAGGTGCAGGCCGTTGTAGAAGACGACATCGGCGGCGCGGAGTTTTTCGTTGTCGGCGACGGAGGCGCGGAACAGGTGGGGGTCGACTCCGGGGCCCATGAGGGCTTCGACTTCGACCTGGGGGCCGCCGATGTTGCGGACGAGATCGGCGACCTGGCCGGTGGTGCAGACGGCGCGAAGCGGGGCGTTCGGGTCGCGTTTCGCAGGGGGGCCGGAAGGGGCACAGCCGGCGAGAAAGAGGAGGGCGGCAAGGAGAGAGAGGCGTGGAAGCAGAGGGGGCATTGAGGACTCGAACGGTGGACGGGGAGATTTTGACTAATCAAAACATTGTATCGGCTCGGTTTTTGGTCGTCAAGAAGATTATTTTGGGTGGTCAAAATAAAAACTCATCCGTGTCTGGGAAGTTGATAGGGATACCGGGGCCAAAAAATAAAGGCTCTCTGATCTCGAAGCGATCGAGACCAGAGAGCCGGAAAGAGGCTCAAGGATTGTGCAACGCTGAACGGAGCTACGGCAAGTCGATGGTGCGGAGTTCCAGCGTGCCGTCGTCGGTTTTGGCGAGGACGACGCCGCGATCGTCGGTGAGACGGTCCATCTGTTCGATGCCGGTCAGTTCCTTGATCGTTTCGAACTGTTGACCGGCGGTGCCGCCGCCGCGGACCGGGGTGGTGAGGCCAGCGTTTTCTTGCAGGTTGTCGGTGCTGATCTTCATGACGCCGCGGGCGCTATTCGACATCAAGACGTAGCTCTTGCCACCCTTTTTGTAGACGAGCATGTCCAAGGGGCGGTTGCGGTTGCCCAATTCGGCGACCGTGGTGCCGCGGACCTTCTGGCCGGGCTTGAGGCTGTTGAGCGGCAGCTTGACCAGGGGGGTGCAGGTGAAGCCGGCCAGGAGCATCGGCTCGCCGTCGACGGTGAAGGGGACGAAGGTGCGGACCGGGCCGTTATCTTCAAAGCGGCCGTGGGCGGCATGATAAATTTCGACGTTGGTCCCGGTGGAGGCGTCGGCGAAGGGGAAGGGGAGCTCGCGGACCATCGAGGCGGACTCTCCCTTGGCCAGACCGGCGACGAGCAGCTTGCCATCGATGTAGGTCAGATCGGTAATCGAGTCGTCGCGGGGATTGCCGCGGCGGCCGGCGGCGCTGTCGGGGGCGTTGGCCAGGACGGCTCTTTGGTGGA
>JALHPA010000335.1 GCA_022842745.1 Pirellulales bacterium | reverse complement strand
CTCTTCAGCGGCTGCTACTTCGCCGCGACCGGCGATACCGAAGACCGCCAGGCGTTCGTCGCCGGGGTCTTCCAAAAGCTGATCGAGGAACAAGAGCAGGTCGAATGGACCCGCCAGACCGCCGCCAGCGACCGCCGGCTGCTCCGCCTGGCCCTCACGGGCCTGACTCTCGACGCCCTGCTCCTGTTCGGCTTGGCGGGCCTGGTCATCTTCCGCCTGGTCCGCTGACCGTCAATTTTTGTCGGTCAAAACCCCAATTATCTCCTCCCAAACTCAAGCTGCGTAGGGAAATGCGGCATGGCGAAGCGCAAGGCGAGAGAAGGAGATGAGCTATTACTCCACAACGCGTATCAGGCCACGAAACAGTCGTGCAAAGCGATGTACGGAAGCGCTGCTTCAGCCGCGGCGATCGATACCTTGGTTGGCATTTCGCTAAAATTCCTTAAAGAGAAATGCAAGAAGGTTGCACTACACTCAGCAGTCCCCGGAAAAGTGTACTTCTCCTTTCAAAGCAAGGACGGAAAATCTCAGTTGTCGAGACCCATCAACAAGGCCCACTTCGATCACAATCTCGACGCAGTATCGAGAGAGTGGAAGGCTTGGCGTGCAGGCAAAGCATACAATGCCGATACAATGGCAAGAATGGTTTACACCGTGGCGATAGCGCCGTGCGCAGTAATGGAGGTGTTCGATAAAGGAAACAAGAAGGGGCCAGCCACATACTTCGAGTGCTTGATCGGGCACATTTTTTCTGTGGCCTATGGCGTTGAACCAAGGCAAAAAGCCACTTTGAGGGTGAACGAAAAGACGGTCCGTCTGACAATGGACTTGATCTTTGATCCCCCCCTCAAGCCATCGATCCATATGCCTGTGAAACTGAGCACGCGCGAAAGGATCGTTCAAGCTTGGGCGCATCAGCGATTGCTGGATGCCGCGTTTGGAGGCAAAAAGTACAGAGGCGTTATGGTTCTCTTTGCGGAAACGAAGCTTGATCTCCAAACAAAGGAAGTCGTCGAGATATGCGTTCCGGATCAGTGGCTCGCGTATCAGGCATTTCTTGCCAAATTCGACCAGATTTTTTACTTTGACATACCTGCCAAATATGCGCAATTGGCAAAGGACAACGCCGACATTATTTCGATTCAATACTTCGGTGACTTTTTCGCCGAGAAATTGGCGGAGAAAGGGGATCGGGGTGAGTGACCCCCTTCCACCTCGATCTTCCGTTCGGCTTTCTGAAAACAATGAAGTAGGAGTGATTCTTGCGTGCGTGAGCTTGCTTCAAGATCCGGCTCACGCCCGGGACATGTTTTCGCACGACTATGAAGAGGTCTTGTGCAACAAAACCCTTCGTTGTTAGTTCGTTTATGATCTCCACATGCGTCAAGCGTTGCTGGTTGGCACACACTTCATCCATGCACTTCACGATGTAGATTCCGTCGGGCCGAAGCACCCGTTTTGCCTCGTCTGCAGCTGAAAAGTAAAGGTCCAAAACTGCTTCGTGATACTTCTTCTCAGATGAAGCTCTGTTATTTCGATAGTACCCCTCATAATTCTGATGATTTACGTGGGCGGTGCCTCCTGGGGTGTGCATGTAAGGTGGATCAAAGACAAGGCAATCGATCTCGCCATCCTTATACGGAAGATTTCTTGCATCAATACCGTCGCGCAGGTCAGACGCCAAAAGTTGGTAGGCATCCGCCGGGACATTCTTCCAGAACACACCCTTCCCCCACGTTACGTCGGCTACTTTGCTACCTCGCGCGACGAACAGATTTAGGATTTGGGGAAAGACCTGGTCGTTCGTTCCGACATGCGCGGATACGACTAAGTCGTTCGTCGACACCCCGTCCGGGGACTTTCGCTTCAACTTTCTCGGCTCGTCTTCGAGGTCAAAAAGCGTTTTCATTTCCATCTCTCACTTCTTCGAGTCGGCCCATCGTTTAACTTCACTCGACGAAATAAAACATGCACATGTGTATCCTATCGAGTCGTTATCCAGCCTACAAGCGGCAATTGAAAAACCTGTCAACGCACCACACCTTATGCCATAAAACCTGTGCCCAATGACACTTACGAAGCATCGGTGTTGGGCTATTCCAAGAGGAGATTCTGCTGCCTCACAGCGCCAAATATCCTTTCCGCCGACCAAATTAACTTCCTCGGTGCATTTTCGACACCCCCTCGGTCTGCTGTCGGTCTGACCGCCGCGCGTCCAGGGTGAAGCCAAAATGGCCTCATTCGCCCCCCTTCCTGCCCGGAAATCCCCTCCCCTTGCGCGGCTTGGGGAAAGGCACGCCGATTGCTTGGCTTGCCAGCCCGTAGGGCGCTTCGATTTCGCTTTCTAGAAGGAGTGACGCATGCATCGCAATCTGAAGTTTGGAGCGGCCGCCCTCTGCGCCGCCACGGTCATCGGCTTTTTCGTCGTTCCCGACGACGCCCAGGCGTTTGGCCATCGGCGGCGTCATCGCCGCGGCAACGGGGGTTGCTGCGGGGCGTATGTCCAGTCGACTTGCGGCGGCTATGGCAACTCCCATTCCTATGCCAACGCCTGTGGCCCCAGCCAGGCTTACTGCGCGCCGCAGCCCAGTTGCAGCGGAACGACCGCCAACTACGGCCCGGAAACTTACGGCGGCCAAGGCGCTCTAAACGACATGCCCCCACCTCCGAACGGGCAGTCCTCGCCTTCCACTTCTTCCCCGTCTGACGCCACGGGCGGCGCTGCCGCCGGTCCGGGCGCGATCGGAGGCGGAGTGGGCGGTGGACCGACCGACAGCGCGACCCCACCCCCCCCACAACAATAACTCGAATCCGATCTTTAGCACGCGGATAGCGCCCCGCCGGATTGCCCACTCCGGCGGCGGCGCCGCGTGCTTTCGGCCGACCGGCGCCAAACCACGATCGAACCATGAACGCCGCTGATCCCTCGAAACGTCCCGACACTCCTCCTGGCTCGCCGGCCCCGCCTTCCGCACCTTCGCACTCGCTGGAGACGGGCCTGGGCGCTGCCGGAGGCCTCGCCGCAGGCGCGGCGCTCGGCGCGGCCGCGGGCCCGGTCGGCGCAATCGTGGGCGCAAGCATCGGCGCAGCCGCGGGCGCGATCGGGGGCAAAGCCTACGCGGACGCGCTCGATCCCGTTCACGATGAATATTGGCGGCGCGAGTACCGCAGCCGGCCCTACGTCCAGCCCCACGAAGAGTACGAGCACTATCGCCCCGCGTACCAGTACGGCTGGCGTGCCCGCGCTGCTCGCCCAGGCAAGAAGTTTGAAGAAGTCGAGGACGAGTTGCAAACCGACTGGCGCGCCGCCCCTGGCTATGAATCGCTCGAGTGGACCCGCTTCAGACCGGCCGTTCGCGACGCCTGGGACCGCACCGACACTGAATCCATCGATCCCGCCATCCCCTGGGATGATCGTCGCGACGGCTGACGGTTAACGTTTGCCGCATCGCTTCCAAGCCAGTTCTTTTTTGTGAAAGGGAGAAACCCATGGCAGACCGACGAACCGCTACCACCGAAGACCTGTTGCCCGTATCCAGCCGCGTTAGTTGGGGGGCCGTGACCGCCGGCGTCGCCGTCGCCCTTGCCGTACAACTGCTCCTGACGTTGCTGGGCGGCTCCATCGGCCTCTCCATTCGCGACCAGGTGAATGCCGACACCTTCGGCACCAGCGCCGCGATCTGGGGATTGGCCTCGATCGTCATCGCCCAGTTCGTCGGCGGATTCGTCGCCAGCCAGTGCGCCGTCGGCGAAAACACTGGTGAAGCCGTCATCCACGGCGTCCTCGTCTGGGGCGTCGCTTTCGCCCTCGTCGTTTGGCTCACCGCCACCGGCGTTCGCGCGGGATTCAATGCCATGGTCAATGTGGCCAGCATCGGCGCCAGCGCCATGAAAGGGGTCGACGATAACTGGGAAGCCCTCGCCCGCCGCGCAGGCGCCACTGATGCCGACATCGCCAACATTCGCGGCCGCGCTCAGAACGCCGCCGACCAGGCCAGTTCCGAGGAAACCCAAGAGCAAGCCGCCGACCTGGCCATGCAGGCGAGTTGGTGGACTCTGTTCGGCGTGATGCTCTCGATGGCCGGAGCAGTGCTCGGCGCTTACTTTGGCGCGGGTCCGGAAATCAACGTCTTCACCAGTCGCGGCGCCGCCCCTGTCCAGCGGACGCAGCAAGTCGCCTCCTGATGTACGACTGCATCATCGTCGGCGGCGGGCCGGCAGGACTAAGCGCCGGTCTGGTGCTTGGGCGTTGCCGGCTTTCCGTGCTCATTTGCGACGCCGGCAACTACCGCAACGCCCGCTCGCAGGCGATGCACGGCTACCTTACTCGCGATGGCGTGCCCCCGGTCGAGTTCCTCGAACTCGGCCGCCGCCAATTGAGGCCTTATTCAACCGTCGAATTCCGCCGCGCCTTCGTCCGATCCGCGGTCGTCGATAACGGCTTCGAGGTTGAGGTCGAGTTCGAAGAGGGGGCTTCCTCAGGACCCGTAACCCTCCGCTCGCGGACGCTGCTGTTAGCCACCGGAGTCGTCGATCAGCTTCCCGACGTTCCTGGCCTGTTGGACTTCTACGGCACGTCCGTCCACCACTGTCCCTACTGCGACGGTTGGGAATGGCGTGACGCTCCGTTGGGCGTTCTCGGCAGCGGCGCCTCGGGCGCTTCGTTGGCCGCCAAGCTCACGCAGTGGTCTCGCGACCTGGTTCTGTTCACCAACGGTCCCCCGGAGCTGAGCGTCGCCCAACG
>JALHPA010000334.1 GCA_022842745.1 Pirellulales bacterium | reverse complement strand
CCACCACCCGCCACGCAGGGAAATCGTCCGGCTTGACCCCGGTGGGCGGTTTGCTTATCGTCCGCGGCCCCAGGAGTTTGCCTATGCCCCCCATGTCGCGAGTTTTCGAACGCGGACCCGCTTTGGTCGCACTGGCCGCCGCTGCCGTCTTTTTGACACTATTGGGCGCGCCAAGCCTGTGGGACGAGGACGAACCACGAAATGCCGCCTGCGCTCGAGAAATGCTGGAGCGGGGAGACTACGTGGTTCCGACGTTCAATTTCGAACTGCGGACGGCCAAGCCGGTGCTGCTGTACTGGCTGCAAATCGCGTCGTATCGGGCGTTTGGGGTGAATGAGTTCGCGGCACGGCTCCCTTCGGCGCTATTGGCAATCTTGACTTCGCTGCTGGTCGAGATGATCGGGCGGCGGCTGTTCGGACCGCGGGCGGGGCTGCTGGCGGGACTGGCCCTGGCGAGTTGTCTGATGTTCGGTGTATCCGGTCGGGCAGCAACGCCGGATTCGACGCTGGTCTTTTGCACCACGGCGTCGCTGGCGCTATTTGTGGTTGGGGTCGACGCAAGACAGCCAGGGATCTTTCGTGGCGAGGGGCAAGCGCAAAGGATCGTAGGCGGCGAGTGTACTTTAGGCGGGGGCTGGCGGGACTTCTTGCCGTTGCGATGGGGCTGGTGGGCCGGGATGTATGCCGCTTTGGGTTTGGCGGTGCTGGCGAAAGGGCCGGTGGGGGCAATATTGCCTGTCGCCGGTCTGGGTCTGTTTCTGTTGGTGGCTGGCAGAGATGGGCAGCGGCCCGTGGAGCAACAGACCGCCGCCGTTTCTGGCTTGTCGAGAGTTCTGAGGCGCTTAGGGAACGACGCTCGTCTGTTCTTGGCGGTGGCCTGGTCGATGCGGCCGGTGCCGTCGCTGTTGGCCTTCGCCCTGATTGCCGTGCCCTGGTACGTGTGGGTGGGTCTTCGCACCGACGGGGCTTGGTTGAGAACTTTTTTTGGGGCGGAGAATCTCGGCCGGTTCCGCAATCCGCAGGAAGGACATAGCGGGCCGTTTTTTTACTATGCGCCGGCCGTTTTGGTCGGATTTTTCCCTTGGTCGATCTTTTTGCCGATCAGCGTCTGGCAGGCGACTCGCGGCTTGCGGCACACCAATCCGCAGCGCCCGGCGGCGCTCTTGATGCTCTGTTGGATCGGGGTGTGGATTGGCGCGTTTTCGCTGGCGGGGACGAAGTTGCCAAGCTACGCCTTGCCGGCCTATCCTGCCTTGGCGGTGCTGACGGGGGCGTTTATCGATCGCTGGTTGTCATCGCCTGAGTCCGTTCCGCGTTGGCTGATGGGAACGGCGTGGATCTCGCTGGGGCTGGTCGGGGCGGCGTTGATTGTTGGCCTGCCGTTCGTGGCGTGGAAGCTGTCGCCGGGATTGGAGTGGCTGGGGGCTGTGGGGTTGGTCCCGCTGGCGATGGGCGGCCTGGCGGCCTACTTCTTCCACCGCTCGGAAATGCAGAAACTGATCGCCGCATTTTCGGTCGGGGCGGTGCTGTTTTGCGTCGCCTGCCTGGCGGTTGCGGCGGCGAGCGTTAGCGACCGGCTCACCAGCCCGTATTTCTCGGCCGTTGCGCGGGAGGCGGCGGGCGATTCAGGGGGGAAGGTGCGACTGGGCACCTGGGAGCATTCGGAATCGAGTCTGGTCTATTATGCGCGCGGGCCGATCCAGAGACTGTCGGGCTTGGCGGAGGCCGAGGCTTTTTTGGCGTCCGGCCCGGATGCGATGTTGTTAACCAGCAGCGCGCGATATGAGGAGCTGCGCGGCCGATTGCCGAGCGACGTTGAAGTTCTGGCCCGCAAAGCCCGGTTTTTCAAGCCGACGGAGGTGGTGTTGCTCGGCAGAAAGGGCAGCGGAACAAACGGCGACTCTCGCCTTCGCGCCGCCTGGCGATCCCGCGAGAATCAGTGACGGCACAATCCGTCAGCGTGGTAACTTTGCCGATCCGCCCCCAGGGACGTCGCTGCAATGTCTAACCTTTCGTCCGAAACCGCGACCCGCTCGAACCGCTGGTCCTTGGCACTCCGGATCGCGCTCAGCGGGGGGTTATTGGGCTACTTGTTGTCGCGTGTGGATTGGCCCCCCCTGGCGGCCGCGATGCGCGATATGAATTGGTGGGGCTGGACGCTGGCGGCGGTCCTGAATCTGGTGTCGCAAATCGCCAGCGGAATGCGGTGGGCGGGGCTGGCGCGGCCGCTGGGGTTTGCTGGGACGTATCGCCGCTACTTGCGGCTCTATTTTGAGGGAATGTTTTTCAGCTTGTGTCTGCCATCGGCGATCGGGGGGGACGTGTTCAAGGCGATTCGACTGGGCACGACGGCGCGCGGGCGGGTTCTGGCAGGCTGCACGGTGCTGGCCGACCGATTGTCGGGATTGGCCGCCGTGCTGGTCATTGGCTGCAGCGCGTTGATCGCGCGGAATGCGGGGTTGTCGCCGGTGAACGGGTGGTTGACCGGGATTGGGCTGTTCGTGTTGGCCCTGGCCCTTACGTCCGCGGGGCTGGCCCTACTAGGACCGATTGTGCGGAGCTTCCCATCGCATAGCGGCGCGCGGCACTTCGCGGAGCGATTGCTTCCTTACCATCATAAGCCGGCGGTGTTTTGGCGGGCGATCGGATGGAGCATGATCGTGCAGGGCTTGAATGTGGTTTGCGTGGCGTTGATTGGGTGGGCCTTGGGGTTGGAGGCGCCGTTCGAGGCGTATTTAGTATCGGTTCCGATCGTGGCTCTGATGACCGCGGTTCCCATCAGCCTGGCGGGGGTGGGCGTGCGCGAGGGAGGGATGGTCTGGATATTGTCCTCGTGGTACGGGGTGTCCAACGGGCTAGCAGTGGCGATTGGCCTGTTGTGGTTCTCGGTGGCGGTGGTCGCTGGGCTGATCGGAGGATTGGTCTATCTGCTATCGCCGCCGCTGGTGTACGATTCGCCGCCGGCCGCGGGGGCAGCCGGCAAGCCCGCCGATCGCAGTCTGGAAAGCGGCCCATCGCAGTTCGCGTCGGTCGAGACCGGGTGAGCGGGCTTCGCAGGGTCGATCGCCGTTCTGAGTGCCGCGGCGGTTGCTATTCGCGCTTCGTCCCCGAGCATCGCAAGAGGAGGTTGCGCGTATGCGAGACGAATCTGGAGGTGCATCCATGAAGCTTTCGGTCGTCGTGCCGGTATACAACGAACAGGAGAACGTCCGTCGCTTGTACCAGGCGTTGCGCCCGGTATTGGTGGCGAGCCGGAACGAGTTTGAGATTTTGTTTGTGGACGATGGTTCGACGGATGGGTCGTACGCGGAACTGGCGATGCTGGCCCGCCAGGATAAGGCGGTGAAGGTGGTACGGTTTCGGCGGAACTATGGTCAGACGGCGGCGATGAACGCCGGGCTGCATCTGGCGGATGGGGACGTGATCGTCACTCTGGACGCCGACCTGCAGAACGACCCGCAGGACATTCCGCGCCTGGTGGCCAAGCTGGACGAGGGGTACGACCTCGTCCAGGGCTGGCGGAAGCGGCGGCAGGACGCCTTTTTGCACCGCAAACTGCCCTCGAAGATCGCCAACTGGATCATCTCCAAAGTGACCGGCTTTGCCGTCCACGATCTAGGATGCACGCTCAAGGCGATGCGGCGGGAGATCGCCCAGGATTTGCAGCTATATGGCGAGATGCACCGATTCATTCCGATTCTGGCGCATTGGCAAGGGGCGCGTTGCGCCGAGTTGGAGACGCGGCATCATCCGCGACGATTTGGCCAGTCAAAGTACGGGATTTCGCGCACGCTGCGGGTGGTGCTGGATCTGATTACCGTAAAGTACATGATTCAATATCTCAGCAGTCCGATGCGCCTGTTTGGCAAGATCGGGCTTTTGTCCGGGTTCGTTTCCCTATCGGCGGGCGTCGCGACGGTCGGCATGAAGATATTGCAAGGGACCGACATGACCGGCAATCCGATGTTGCTTCTGACGGTCTTTGCAGGCTTCGTCGGCTTGCAGTTCCTGGTGCTAGGAATGTTGGGAGAGCTGGGGGTGCGAACGTATTACGAGAGCCAAGGAAAGCAGCCCTATCGGATCCGCGATTGCCTGAACCTGCCCCGGATCGAAGAGAAAGAACTGGGGACAACGCCGGCGCTGCCGGCCAGCCCTCGCCGTGCGGCCTAATACCCGAAGGCCGATCCGCCGTCGCGGCCGATACCGACAGCTTGTCGAGCGCGAGACCGTCGGCTTTCAGTTGCGGCGATAAAGCTCAAATCCCGCCAACGGCCGCCTTCGCAACCCTCGACGGATTTGAAGTTACAATTGAGTCGGGGCGATCTGATCTTTACAGAACCGAAGATCGACTTCAACGCCGCGGACATGGAGGCCGCAGCTTGAAGCGGGGCGCAGGCGCTACGGCTTCCAGTGACCATCCGCCGATCCGTCCGGGCTGGCCAGGACGACCTTGTACCCATCCAGATCCTGGAGCCAAATCTCCCAATGGTTCGGCCCGCCATCGCCGTCGGGCGGATTACGGTGGCGAGGCAGCAGGACGGGAGCGCCTAACACCTCAGCCCGCGCAATGGCTTCGTCAAAGTCCTCAACCTCGAACCAGAGAAGCAGACCGTTCCCTGGAGGAAGGTCATTCGGATCGCCGATGCGACCATGGTGATGCTCCTCCTCCCAACGGTGCAGTTGCAGGACCAATCGGCCAGAACAGATAAGCCGTTCGTAATTCGGCCCGCCGTGAGCGCTTTGGC
>JALHPA010000333.1 GCA_022842745.1 Pirellulales bacterium | reverse complement strand
GGAGAGGTTCGGCTCGTGGCAGTGCGTCTCTCGGTGTTCGTGCGTCGCTCGTTGGCGGTGCGTCTCTCAGTGCCGGTTGGACGGAACGTTCGCTGGCCGGAGGGGGGGCGTCGGTCGATTTCGTTTTCGGGTCGGGCGCGGTTTCAGGGGCTTTTGCCTGTGCTGGCGCCGCGGGAGTGGTCTCGACGGCGGTCACGGTCTTTGGGGGACTGTCAGCGGTAGCGGTGAGGACGATGTAGCGCGTGGCGAGGGCTTTGTCAGCAGCGGTCTGGACAAGGTTGACCAGGGTCGGTTCGCCGGAACGGACGCTGACGGTGGTCTGCGCCATCATGGTGGTCACCCCCTGGGGGCGAATGTTGTCTTCGGCGGCGTCGTCCGCGGGAGGCAGGCTGTCCACTTGGGAAGTTTCGAAATTTACGACAACTTGGATCGTGCGATCGGGTTGTATCGTGGGCTTGACTTCGATGATGGTTCCCACGTTCTGGATGTTGTAGGAGGTCGAATAGCGGGGCGACTCGGTCGCCGGGCCACGATTGGATACCTGAAGGCGGGCACGAGAGGTGGCGAGAGCAGCGCGATCGCCCAGGGAGACCATCGCCTGAGTGCGATCGAGAGTTGACAGGCGGGCGCGAATGAGGCGTGAAACCGGACCCTGCTTTTCGAGTTCCAACAACCGGGCGGGGGTTAAATCGGTAGCGGCAATATCGTTCTTGGCCGTGAGATCGAGTTCGTAGAGGACGACCTCGATGGAGACTGGCTGCGGCGGGGGGGACGCGTTAGGCTGCTGGGCGAACAAAGACGGCGCCAATAGAGACCATCCCAAGACGCCGCCGAAAAGGACTGCTCGATTCATAGGGCACCCCCGGTAAAGAAAGCTGGAGCGTAGAAACGCTTTTAGCTTACGCTCGCGATCCACGGTTTGCGACTAGCACCGAAAAAATTTTTACGACAGGCCTGTGAGCGGGCCGTCGCCGCAGTAGTCGGGGTTGCCGAAGCGCTTCAGTTCGTGGCCGAAGCCGTGGGCCAGGGAGAGGAGGAGGCGGTTGTGGGAAACCTTGGGGTATTTCAACGAGCGGCCCATGCGCCAGTCCAATCCGCCGCCGACGGCAACGAAGGGGATATTGTCTAGCGTGTGGGAATTGCCTTTGCCGAGTTCGTTGGTCCAGAGGATGAGCGTGTTGTCGAGCAAGCTGCCGCTGCCGCCTGGCTCGGGGGTTTCGGCCAGCCGGCGGGCAAGGTGGGCCAGTTGCTCGCAGTACCACTTGTTGATGCGGGTGAGCTTGTCCTGGGATTCCTGCTTGCTGTCTTCGTGGTGGGAAAGTTCGTGGTGGCCTTCGTCGACGTTCAGCCAGCGCATTTTGGCCCCGCCGACGGAGTTGGTGAATTGCAGGGTGGCGACGCGGGCGAAATCGGCGGCGAAGCTATTGACCATCAGCTCGATTTGCATGTGGCTGATGCGGGGCATGTTGTCGTTTTCTTCCTTGACGCCGGGGTCGAGGGCGGGGACGGCATGCGCGGAATGATCTTCGGCCGGGGCGCGGAGTTCTTGTTCCAGTTCGCGGACCAGGGAGGCATGTTCCTCGAGCAAACGGCGGTCCTCGACGCTGACGGCGGCGCTGACTTTTTTCAGGTCTTCCTGGAGATCGTCGAGGACGCTCTTGAGGGCTTCCTGGTCCTTGCGGCGGCCGTAGAGCTTGTTGAACATCTGGTAGGGGTCGTCGATGGGGGCGACCGGGCGGTTCGGCCCGTCGTACACCATGCGGGTCCAGGTGTCTGCCCGCTCGGGGACGAGAACGCCGAACTCGAGCGAGCCGAAACGGGTGCGGGTAGCGGCGTCGGCGTGGAGGAATCGCTTAATTTCTTGATCGATGGAGAGGCCGCTGGCCCAACCGGCGGGAGTATCGGAACCGCCTTGGATGTTGCCGGGGAATAGCTCGACGCCGGTGAGCAGGCAGCCGATGCCGCGCATGTGGGCGTCTCCGTCGCCGCGGATTTTGTCGCAGACGCCGTGCAGGACGAGCGTCTTCTGCTTGAAGGGTTCCAGGGGCTGGAGGATTTCCTTGAACTGGAAGTTTTCCCCTTCTTCGTCTGGCCAGAAGGTCTTGGGGACGATGCCGTTGGGGCTGAAGATCACGACCAGGCGCCGCTTGCGGGCTTGTTGATTGGCGAAGCAGAGGCTGGGGAGATTCAGCACGAAGGGCAACGCGGCGGCGCTGACGCCAAAATCACGCAGAAATTCACGGCGGCTGCGGTGCGGCATGGAAACGCTCCGGGTGGGGTTTTGGTTCGTGACGCGGGCGAGGACCTGGTGGAGTGTTGGACTTCAGCTTATCAGGCCGCGACGGCGGAGGTAACGGACGGAGGCTGCAATTATGGGACGCTCGGAGGCTCCGGATGCTTCTGGGAGGCGACCGTTGGGGGCGGGTTGGCGAGGGCCGCGCCGACGGCGATTTCCACGAGCAGTTTGCGGATGTGGCAGTGGTTGTCGGTGAAGGAACGCTGTAGCTCGTCGAGGCGGGTTGGTCCGTAAGCGCGGACCGGTTGCTTGATCGTGTGGTGGAAGAGTTGCGCGCAGAAGGCGGTGCGGGTTTCCGGGCTGGCGGCGAGGAAGCGGGCGAGGTCCTGGACGCCGGCGAAATGAACCTGTTGGCCGTCGCGGGTGAGGTAGCCGCCGGTGGCGTCGATCGGCTTGCCTTTTTCCTGGGAACGGAAGCGGCCGACGGCGTCGAATTGTTCGAGTGTGAAGCCGAGGGGGTTGATCAGATCGTGGCAGGTCATGCAGGCGGCGGGTTTCGTCTGGAAGGCGATCCGCTCTCGCGTGGTGAGATCGGCGTGCGCTTCGGCCGAGACGGGGGCGACGGCCTCTGGAGGTGGGCGGAGGGCGCGGCCGAGCAGGCTGCGGGAGACGAAGACGCCGCGGTGGATGGGGGAGGTGCCGTCGGTGTAGGCGAAGGCGGCGAGGAGGTAGGGGTGGGTGAGGATGCCTGCGCGGTGGTCGGGGTCGAGCGGAGCGGGGGTGAATCCGGGTTCGGCGGGTTGGGGGAGGCCGAAGAAGCTGGCCAAGGGGGCATTCAGGGGGAGGGAGGTATCGAGGAGGAGGCGGCGGAAATCGGCGTCTGGACTCCAGACGACTTGGTCGACGAAGAGATCGAGCGAGGCGCGGAGGTCGGCGGCAATTTGGGGGGTGAACTGCGCGAACTCCGCGGGGTTCTTGGCGAGGTCGCGGGGTTGATCGATTTTCAGCCATTGGAGGAAGAACTCGCGGAGCTTGGCCTTGGCGCGGAGGTCCGTGAGCATGCGCTTTGCATGGGGGAGAAGCTGGGCGGGAGTGGCCAGTTCGCCAGCGTCGGCGGCGCGGAGCAGTTCGGCGTCGGGGAGGGAGTCCCAGAGGGCGAAAGCGAGGCGGGCGGCGATGTCGTATTGCTGGTCGCGATTTGCCGAGGATTGAGCGGATTGGTCCGGCGCCCCGGCGGAGGCGAGAGGAGATGAGGGGGGGGCAGAGGAGGGAGGGGACGGAACGGGGGGGGCGGCGACTTCGCGATACAAGAAGCGGGGGGATTTCAGCGTGAGCAGGAGGGAGCGCTTGAGGGCGATTTCCGGGGAGGGGGCGGATTCGAATTGGCGATCGACGAGGATCTTTTGCAGCTCTTCGGTGAGGGGGCGGCGGAAGGCGCGCTCGGCGAAGCGGCGGCAGAAGTCGCGGCGGGCGGCAAGCTGGGGGGCGGCGTCGCCTTCGACTTTTACGAGTTCGTCGAAGCGCTCGACGATGGCGTTGGCGGCTTCCAGGGCGGCGTCGGTGGTGGCCTGATCCCAGGCTTTGGAGATGGCCGAGCCGCGTTCGTAGCCGACGCTGCGGTCGTCCGGGGGAAAGGGGGTCAGCACGACGAAGGTCTCGGGCGAATCGACCGGCGAGAGGGCGCGATTGGGGATCGGTTCGAGGACGCCTTGGGGGGGTCGCCAGCAGAGGGTGATCGAGGCGGGGACGGGGAGGGGGACGCCGCCGCTCTTGGCGGAGTCGTCGACCCCCTGCTTCGCTTTGGAGAACTCGAGCTTGAGCGGGTAGACGCGGCCTCCGAGGAGCCGCAGCGAAGCGCGGTATTCGGTGTCGTTTCCGGATTTGACCCAGGCGTCGATCAGGGGCTGGCGGCTGTCGTTGACCCAGAGACGGGCGGCGTGTTCGGTGCGGATCACGAATTCATAGTCGCCGGTATCGGGGGCGAGGAGGGCGCCTTGCCAACGGATGGAGAACTCGTGGGGGGGGAGGTTTTCGGCGTCGGGGCTGTCTTCGCCGAAGTCGAAATTGACTTCGCGATCGAGGCGCTCGAGCACCTGGTCCTCTCGGCGGAAACGGCGGGCTTTGAAATAGGTTCCGCGCAGGCCGCGCTCGGTTCCCCAGACGGGCGGGGAGCGGAAGCTGCCGATGAGGTCGGCCAGGACGTTTTGATACTGGCGGACGGTGAGGCGGGAGAGTTCGACCTTGGCGGGGCGATTTCGGGCCTGGGCGGTGGGAGAATAGAAGCCCTCGTGGATGTAGGCCGCGACGAGGCGGGCCTGTTCACCGACGCACTTCGTCGGGTCGTCCTCCGGCATGGTCTCTTCGATGAGCCTGGTCAATTCGAGGATCGAGCGATCGCCCTGGAGGGGATCGGGACAATTTTGGGTGCCCCCCTGCCCTGCCGAGCCGTGGCAGGAGGCGCAGAGCTGGGCGAAGATTTGCTGGCCGTTTTGGGGGGCGGCTTGGGGCTGAGGGGGG
>JALHPA010000332.1 GCA_022842745.1 Pirellulales bacterium | reverse complement strand
CCCCAACTCGGCACTTGCACCCCTGCGCGGTCCCGCTCGCCCCAAATAGTTAGACACGCCTCCCAACCAGCCGCGCCTCAACCAGCCAACTCTCCCATGGAACTCTCCCACCTCGATGACCGCGGCGCCGCCCGCATGGTCGACGTCGGCCAAAAACCGGTCTCCCTCCGTACCGCCAGCGCCACTGCCCAAGTCCGCATGGCCAGCCCCACCCTCCGCCTCATTCGCGACGGCGGACTCCCCAAAGGCGACGTCCTCGCCCTGGCCCGCGCCGCAGGCATCATGGCCGCCAAACGCACCAGCGAGCTTATCCCCCTCTGCCACCTCCTCCCCCTCGACAGCGTCGCCGTCGACTTCGCCTTCCCAGACGAAAACTCCCTCGCCATTCATGCTGCCGTCCGAGTCCAAGCCCGCACCGGCGTCGAAATGGAAGCCCTCACCGCCGTCAGTATCGCCGCCCTCACGATCTACGACATGTGCAAAGCCGTCGACCGCGATATCACGATCGACAATATCCGCTTGGAATCCAAAACCGGCGGACGCAGCGGCGACTACCTAAGGCCCGCTGCGCCACCTGACCGTCCAACCGCTTGAAGCAGCCTCCGGGTCAGACTTCCTAAACCCCGCAGCTCGCTCTTCTCCCCTCCTCCCTTCAAAGACCGGCGTTGTGCGAACCGCCACGCCTGAGTATCCTTCCGCGCCATTTCCGTTTCCGCTCCTTTTGACCGCCGAGCGCAAGCCGGTTGCGCCGCAAGGATTTTCGGGGCTTTTCCGTCATGAGGGACTGTATGTTCTCGGCCATTCCCAGGATTCGCGGTTGTTTGGTCATTCTCGCGGTGCTCGCCGGCTGGCTCGAGGCCGCCCCACGCTCGGCACTCGCCCAAGATGCCCAATGGATCTGGTCCCCCGGCCAAACGGGCGAAATCCCCCTGGGCGCATGCTACTTCCGCAAGACCTTCTCCCTCGACCAACCCGAAGCCGGCGAAGTGCAAATCTCCGCCGACAACGCCTACGACCTCTACGTCAACGGCCGTCGCGTCGGAGATGGCAAAAACTGGCGGACCATGGACGTCCACGATATCACCAAATATCTCGTCCACGGTCGCAACTCCGTCGCCGTAAAGGCCCTCAACACCGAGTCCCCGGACGCCGGTCTGGCCGCCCGCGTCATCGTCAAAAGCAACGGCGGCACCCACGTCGCCCACGTCACCGACCAAACCTGGAAATCCGCTCTCAAGGAATTCCCCAACTGGACCAAAACGAACTTCAAAGACAGCCAATGGCTCCCCGCCCGAGTCATCGGACCCCTCGGCGAAGCCAAACCCTGGAACGATGAAGTCCAATTGGCCGGCGGCGGCGGCGCCAGCCGCTTCCGCACCACGCGCGAATTCCGCGTCGAACAAGTCGCCCCCGCAGGCGCAACCGGCTCCCTCATCGCTCTCGCCTTCAATGAGTTCGGCGAAATCGTCGCCAGCGTCGAGGGAGGAGGACTCGTGCTCCTCCGCGATGCCGACCGCGACGGCAACCTCGACCCCCCCGCGCCCCTCTGCGATCTCGTCAAAAACTGCCAAGGCATCCTCCCCCTCAACGGTCAGATCTTCGTCGTCGGCGCAGGCAGCGAAGGAACCGGCTTTTACTCCCTCTCCGATAGCGATTCCGACGGCAAGTTCGACAAAAGCTCGCTCTTGATCAAATTCGGCGGCGAAATGAGCGAACACGGTCCCCATGCCCCAGTTCTCGGGCCAGACGGATTGATCTACCTGGTCCTCGGCAACCACACCAAGCTCGACACCGAACCGGCCGCTGCCAGCCCCTATCGCAAACCGGTCGAAGGGGATCTGTTCTCCCCCCGCTACGAAGACCCCCGCGGCCACGCCGCCGGCATCAAAGCCCCCGGCGGAACCGTCATCCGCACCGATCCCGAAGGCAGCTTCGTCGAAACCTTCGCCGGCGGCCTGCGCAACGCCTACGACATCGCCTTCAACCGCGAAGGCGAGCTATTCACCTTCGATTCCGACATGGAGTGGGATCTCGGCCTCCCCTGGTATCGCCCCACCCGCGTCTACCATCTGCCCCCCGGCGGCGAGTGCGGCTGGCGCAGCGGGTGGGCCGTTTGGCCCGAGTATTACTTCGACAGCCTCCCCCCGGTCGCCGAGGCCGGGCGTGGCTCCCCCACCGGAGTCGCCCTCTACGATCACGTCATGTTCCCGCGCCGCTTTCACAATGCCCTGTTCGCGGGCGATTGGGCCCGCGGCAGAATCCTCGCCGTCAAAACCCGCGACGAAGGGGGGGGATACACCGCCGAAATCGAAACCGTCGTCGAAGGCAAGCCGCTCAACGTCACCGATCTCGCCGTCGGGCCGGACGGAGGGCTGTACTTCTGCACCGGCGGCCGCGGCACCGAAGGGGGCGTCTACCGCATCGTCTGGAACGGCAAGGTCCCCCCCGCCATGACCAACTTCGGCAAGGGCATCGAAGCCGCCCTCCGCCAGCCGCAACTCGACAGCGCCTGGGGACGCCAAAAGTGCGCCACCATCAAACAGCAGTTGGGCGATAAATGGGACGAACAGTTGCAGGCGACCGCCGCCAACGCCGCCGCCAAGCCCGAGCAACGCTGCCGGGCGCTCGATCTCATGCAGCTACTCGGACCCTTCCCCTCCACCGAGCTCCTCCTCCGCCTCTCGTCCGATTCGCACGACCAGGTCCGAGCCAAGGCCGCCTACTTGCTCGGCATTCACGCCGACCCCCAGGCCCTCCCCAGGCTTGTCCGCCTGCTCAAAGACCCATCCCCCCGCGTCCAGCGCATCGCCTGCGAAGCGCTCGTCCGCGGCGAATACACGCCACAGTCCAAGGACCTCCTCGCCGTCGCGGGTTCCTCCCACCGCCACGTCGCCTTCGCC
The DNA here is from genome assembly GCA_022842745.1 of Pirellulales bacterium. GTDB lineage: Bacteria > Planctomycetota > Planctomycetia > Pirellulales > JALHPA01 > JALHPA01. The sequence continues at coordinate 1,881 of JALHPA010000332.1, read as the reverse complement.
GCCACGCGCCTCCTGGCCGCCCAGCCAGCAGCCTCCTACCAGTCCGCCGTCCTCAAGTCCGATAAGCACCGCCTCTTCCTGCAAGGCGCCCTCGCCCTCCTCGCCTCCGAGCCGGATCGCGCGACCGTCGATCAAATCCTCTCCCGCTCCCTGCAGTGCATGCAAGGCTTCGTCAGCGACCCCGACTTCCTCGACCTGCTCCGCGTCATCGAGCTGGCCATCGTCCGCGGCGACCTCCAGCCGGACGAACTCCAAGCCCTGCGGCTTAAACTGGCCGACGAGTATCCCAGCCAGGAACCGCGTATGAATCGCGAACTCATTCGGCTGCTCGCCCGCCTCCAGGAGCAGTCCGCCGGCGAGCGAATGCTCGTCCAGTTGCGCGGCGACCTGCCCCAGGAAGAGCGGTTGCATCTCGCCCTCCACGCCCGCTACTTGCAGAACTGGACCACCCCCCAAAAATTCGAGCTCCTCTCGATCTACGAAAGCGCCCGCACCCTCCCCGGCGGTCATAGCTTCGCCGGGTACATCGACAACGTCTCGCGCGACTTCTTCGTCGGACTCACCGACGAAGAACGCCAAAGCGTCCTCGCCGACGGCGCCAAGTGGCCCAGTTCCACCCTGGCCCTCCTCGCCGGACTCCCCGAACGGCCCAGCGACGAAACCCTCGCTCAAATTCGCCAGCTCGACAAACGCCTCGCCGGCGCCGACAGTGAAGCCGCCAAAAAACTCGCCATCGGCGTCGTCGCCGTCCTCGGCCGCAGCGGAGATGAAACCTCCCTGCAATTCCTCCGGGAAATCTACGCCCGCGACCCCTCGCGCCGCGGCTACATCGCGATGGCCCTGGCCCAAAGTCCCGAAGGAGAAAACTGGCCCCTCCTCGTCCAGTCCCTCTCGATCGTCGACGGCGCCTTCGCCCAGGAAGTGCTCAAGAAGCTCGCTGCCGTCGAGCGCGCGCCCGACAAGCCCGAAGCCGTCCGGCAGGTGATCCTCCGCGGCCTCAAACTCGGCGACAACGGCGGCGACGCCGCCATCGCCCTACTGGAAAAATGGACCGATCAAAAACTCGGCGACTCCACAGACACGGTTGCCGCCCGCCTGGCCCTCTGGCAGGACTGGTTCTCCACCACCTACCCCAACGAACCCGAACCACAGCTCCCGCAGGAGTCCGAAGACGCGAAATGGACCCAGGACGAGCTTCTGAGCTTCCTCAGTAGCCCCGAAGCCGCCAAAGCCAGCGCCGAACGGGGCGCCGCCGTCTTCGCCAAGGCCCAGTGCGCCAAATGCCACCGCCACGGCGAACGCGGCGAAAGTCTCGGCCCCGATCTCACCACCGTCGCCCAGCGGTTCCAAAAACGCGAGATCCTCGAATCCATCCTCCACCCCTCCCAGGTCATCTCCGACCAGTACGCCAGTCGCACCGTGCAACTGCAGGACGGCCGCTCCCTCACCGGCATGACTGTCGAACAAGCCGACGGTTCGCTCGTGGTCCTCCACACCGACGGCCAGAAATCCACCGTCGCCAAGGAAGATATCGAAACCATCGAGCCAAGCAAAAAGTCGTCCATGCCCGATGGGCTGCTCAACACCCTCACCCTCGAGGAAATCGCCGACCTCTTCGCCCACCTCATGCAGCCGCCCCGAACCTCCGTCACCAGCCGCCGCGCCCCCGCGAAGCGATAATTCAAGCGATAACCCAACCGCCAACCGATCGCTGCCCGTACCTCAGGTACAGCGCCCCCGCCACCGCGCAAATTACGCCTAAGGTCCATCCGCCCGGCTCGGGAATCGGGATGGCCACAAAGGCCGTGGGCTTGCCGTCGAAAAACCCCCGCCCCACGATCGCTCCCCCATCGTTGATCGCCGCGGCTTCAATCAGCGTCC
>JALHPA010000331.1 GCA_022842745.1 Pirellulales bacterium | reverse complement strand
GCTTGGCTGGGTCCACCCCGTACATCTCCAGCGTCTCCTTCGACTCGCTGGCCAGGTCCATCAGCTCCGGCGCCGAGGTTTGCAGCCGAAACGCCATTTCATACGAGGCGATTCTCGTCTCGATCTCCGGGTCGCCATTCACGGCCAGATGCTGGCGGTTCAGTTCCCCCACCAGGTCCAGCGACTCCCGCTGCAATCGCCGATCGAACCCCGGCGGACTGCTCACGTTCAAAATCGGATCCCCTTGATTGCGAAACCGCACGCCCGTATAGATCGTCGGCAGAAATCCGCTCGACCAATTCGCCGCCCCCCCGCTGATCCCCGCTCCGGTCGACATCACCACGAACGCCGGCAGTTCCTGCGTCTCCGCCCCCAGCCCGTACAGCACCCAGGCCCCCATGCTCGGCCGCCCCGGCTGCGAAAACCCGGTGTTCAAGAAAATCTGCGCCGGCGCGTGATTGAACTGATCGGTCCGGCAGGAGCGAATTAGGCACAGCTCGTCTACGACCTTCGCCAGGTGCGGCAAGACCTCGGAAATCTCCATGCCGCTCTGCCCATGCTTGGCGAACTTGAACCGCGGACCCAGCACGGCGGCATCCGACCGGATAAACGCATAGCGCTGCCCGCCGATAATCTCCGGCGGAATCGGCTTCCCCTCCAGCTTCGCCAGCGTCGGCTTGTAGTCGAACAGGTCCAGGTGGCTCGGCGCCCCCGCCATGAACAGGTGGATCACCCCCTTCGCCTTGGCCGCAAAGTGTGGCGGCTTGGGGGCCAGCGGCCCCGCGCCGCCACGAACCGCTCCGGTCCCGCCGGGGGCCGACTCCGCCGCGCTCGCCAACTCGCCCGCGAGCAGCGACGCCAGCGCCATCTTCCCCACCCCCACGCCGCACTCCCTCAGGAAGTGCCGCCGGGCCACCGCGGCGCGTTGCACTGGCAATTCCCTCATCGCTCACTCCTTGGTAATCGTTTCATCGAGATTCAAGGCCGCCCGCGCCGTAACCGTCCACACCGCCCGTTCCAAGGCGTCTCCCTCTCCCGGCCCGGCCAGCGTCGCGGCGTCCAGCTCCTTGGCCTCCAGCCGCTTACGCTGCCCCTCCTGAAACCGGATCAATAACGCCAGCTCGTCGGCCCGCGGCGGCCGGGTCACGCAGCGGCGGAACAGCCATTCCATTCTCGCCTCGACCGAACCCTCCCGCGCCGCAAGCTGCCTCCCCAGCGCCTGGGCCGCGTCGATTAGCACGCTGTCGTTCAGCATCGTGAGCGCTTGTAGCGGCGTGTTCGATGCCTCCCGCCGCGCCACGCACGCCTCCCCGCTGGGGGCGTCGAACGTGCTGAACATCGCATACGGCGCCGTCCGCTTGGCAAAGGTATAAAGCCCGCGCCGATAGCGGTCCGCCCCCTCGCTCACCTTCCACTCCAACGGACCATAAGCCCCTTCCGACGACACCCCCGGCGGCTGCGGCGGAAACACGCTTGGCCCGCCGATCTTCTCCGACAACAGTCCCGAGATCCGCAGCGCCGCGTCCCGCACCAGCTCCCCCTCCAGCCGCACCCGCGGTCCCCGGCTCAAAAGGCGGTTCTGCGGGTCCTTCTCCAGCTTCTCGCTCGTTGCCTGCGACGACTGCTGATAAGTAGCGCTATTCACGATCAACCGGTGCATCTGCTTTTGCGACCAATGCTGCTGGATCAGTTCCACCGCCAGCCAATCGAGCAATTCTGGATGCGACGGCGCTTCCCCTTGAAAGCCAAAATCCTCCACCGTCCGCACGATCGCCCGGCCAAAAAACGCCCCCCATTGCCGATTCATCACCACGCGGCTCGTCAGCGGATGGCGCGGATCGACCAGCCACCGCGCCAGCGCCAGCCGGTCCCGCTCCCCCCCCTCAGGCAGCCCAGGCAAATACGCCGGCACTCCTGGTTCCACCTGCTCCGTCGGCTGCAAATACTCTCCCCGCCGGTGCACAAACGTGGGGCGCGTATGCTCCACCGGCCGCTCCCGCATCACCAGCGTTGTCGGATACGTTGGCAGCGACTGCTTCAGCTCCCGAATCTTCGCCTGTTCGGCGGCCAGCTCCGGCGCGACCGACACAAAATGCGCCAGCAGCCGCTCCTGCTGCGGCGGCGTCCGCTCCGCTGCTGGCAATCCCAGAATTTCCTCGATCTCGGTGGGCAAATCGTTCGCCGCCAACGGCCGTGTGTCGGACGTGACCGACACCCGGAACCGGCCCAGCCCCGCCGCGTGATACCGTTCGCAAATCAATTGCACGTCGATCTGCTCCGCCGAAGCCAGCGGCTCGGCGAGGTTGAACACCACGCGGTGCGCCCGCCCCTGCCCCCCGTCGATCCCCCACCCGGTCTGCGGATCGTCGTCCAGAATGTTGGCCGCGTTGCTCCCGCCCCCCGCATAACTGTGCGTCGCCCGAACCAGTTTGACCGGCTGCCCGTCGGCCGTTACCCTCAGCGAACTGAGGAAAAAGTCGCCGAACGGCCCCTCGTACGAGACCCGTCCCGGCCCCCCCCGCGGCAGGCTCGCATCCGGCAAAACTTCCAGCCGAAGCGACGTAATCGGCGCCCTCGGCCCCCGATACGAAACGTCGTATACGTCCCGCTTGCTCGAATCCCCGCGCGCCAGAATCGAGCCGTCGCTTTGCACCTCCAAAATCGGCACGTTCCCCTTCGCCGACACAGGCACAAGCGTATTCCATTGCGCCGCCCGCTGCGACTGCTCGGCCTGCCACTCGGCAAACCGTTTCTCAAGCCGCTCCCTGCGGCGCGCCTCCACCGTCGCCGCGTCCGCTGCGACCGACCGTCCCAGGCTCGCTCGCATTCGCCCCAGTGTGTGTTTGCCCCCGTACCGCTGCTCAACCTTCACCGTCCACACCGTCCCGCCGACAAACCCTGGTCCGCCGGCAAATCCCACCGGCCGTTCAAATTGCAGCACCGCCGCGCGGTTCACGTTCCACTTCCCCGGCCCGTGAATCGCCCAACCCGTTTGGTCCTTGCCGTCCACCATGTGCGCCGGCGGGAATTGGTCCTGCGCGAAGTCGGCCGTAGCCGCTGTGATCTTGACCGGCTGCGCCTCCGACGGCTTCCCCTTAGGCGCGACACTAACCACCACTTCCGTAACCACGAAATTGCCGTGCGGCGTCCGCCCCGGACCTTCGCTCGGCAGCGCCGGATCTGCCAGCGCTTCCAGTCGCAGCGAATTGACCCCCACCGCGTCGCTCTCGAACGTCAGCGTATAGGCGTCCGTCTCGGCCAGCGTCCCCCCCACGCGCACCGACCCGTCCGCCAGCGTCTCCCCCGTCGCCCCGCTTTCGGCCGCGAACGTGCTCTTAGCCACAGTCTGCCACTCGACCTCCTCCATCGGAAAGCGACTGGGTAAGCTGGCCGTCAGCTCCGCGATCTGCCGCTCGATCTCCTCCCGCCGCTTGGCGATCTCGGGCCGCGGCACGTCCATCGTCGGCTCGTCCGCGTTGTTGAGTAGCGCCATCAGCCGGTAATACTCGGTCTGCGAAATCGGATCGTACTTGTGGGTATGGCACTGCGCGCACCCCAGCGTCATCCCCAGCCAGACCGTGCCGGTCGTCGCCATCCGGTCGGTCATGGCGTGAAAACGAAACTCCAACGGGTCGATTCCCCCCTCCTCGTTGAGCATCGTGTTCCGATGAAACCCCGTCGCGATCCGGTCGGCCGCGCTCGCCTTCGGCAACATATCGCCGGCGATCTGCGCGATCGTGAATTGATCGAACGGCAGATCCCGATTGAACGCCTCGATCACCCAATCCCGATACGGCCACATCGACCGCACGCGGTCCTTCTCGTAGCCGTTCGTGTCGGCATACCGCGCCAAATCCAGCCACCGCCGCGCCCACCGCTCGCCATAGTGCGGCGAGGCCAGCAACTGCTCCACGAGCACTTCATACGCCCGTTCGGATTTGTCCTGGACGAACCGATCCGCCTCCTCCGGCGTCGGCGGCAGCCCGATCAGATCCAGGTACAATCGACGCACCAGCGTATACCGATCGGCCGCGGGCGCAGGCTCCAGCCCCGCCGCTTCCAACCGCGAGAGCACAAAGTAGTCGATCGCGTTCTTCGGCCAATCCCCCCGCTTTACCTTCGGCACAGTTGCCTGACGCGGCGCGACGAACGCCCAATGCTGCTGGTACTTCGCTCCCCCCTCGATCCACCGCCGCAGCGCCTGCTTCTGCGCCTCGGACAGCGGCTTCTTCGCCGCCGGCGGCGGCATCACCACCTCCTCGTCGGCCGACTCGATCCGCCGCAACAGCTCGCTCTCCTCCGGCTTGCCAGGCACAATCGCCCGCTCCCCAGACTCCGCCGGCCGCAGTGCGGAATCGCGCGCATCGAGCCGCAAACCCGCTTCGCGCGTCTTGTCGTCCGGACCGTGACACTTAAAGCAATGCTGCGCCAGAATCGGCCGCACGTCCCGTGCAAAATCGACCTCTCCCGGCGCTTCCCCCCGCGACACGGACGCCGCCCCGCACAACCCCAACCACCACCCGACCAGCAGCGCAAAACGCACCCAAATCATCATCCAACCCTCGCACCAGGACACCCCTCAGGGGCGAAAGGGCTTTGACCAAGCCAAGCCCGGTAGGAAGCCCCATTATAGCCAACCCGAGCCGCCAGGAGCGAGCGTAGCCAGAAGCTTCCGTGACTGACGACCAAGTCATTGTCAAATGCAAGTCGAGGATCTCGCGCCGCGGGTTGCGCGCGGCCAATCGGCGGAAATTTGGTTGTGCGAGTTTTTTTTCGCGGTGAAATCGTAGTTTG
>JALHPA010000330.1 GCA_022842745.1 Pirellulales bacterium | reverse complement strand
TACGATCCGCAATACGGCGGGTTCGGGTACAGCGCCACGGAGATGCGGCGGCCCAAGTTCCCCGAGCCGAGCAATCTCGACTTTTTGTTGGCCTTCGCGGCTCGTACTCCGCCCGATCAACCCGCCGCCAAGGCGGCGCACGCCAAAGAGTCGCGCCAGGCGCTTGAGATGGTCAATTCCACGCTCGCCGCCATGGCCGCCGGCGGCATTCGCGACCATGTCGGCGGCGGCCTCCACCGCTACTCCGTCGATCGCGCCTGGCAGATTCCCCACTTCGAGAAAATGCTCTACGACAACGGCCAACTGGCCAGCGTCTATTCGGCGGCCTTCGCGCAATCTCGCGATCCCGAGCACCGGCGAGTCGCGGAAGAGATCCTGGCCTTTGTCAAGCGCGATCTGACCTCTCCCGAAGGGGGCTTTTATGCCTCCTTGGACGCCGATTCTCCTGGCGGGGAAGGGGCGTTTTACACCTGGTCGAAAGCCGAAGTGGACCGCGTTCTGTCCCCGGCCGATGCCAAGCGGTTCAAGGAAGTCTATGGGTTGACCGGCGAGCCCAATTTCGAGGGGCGGTATTTGCCGGTCCTCCCTTCGCCGCGCTTGCCCTTGGCTTTGCCCTCGGCCGCGGACGATCCCACCGCTCCCCTGGCGCAAGCCCGCCAACAGTTGTTCCGGTTCCGCGCTCAACGACCCCCTCCGGCCACCGACACCAAGATCATTACTTCCTGGAACGGCCTCATGATTCGCGGCTTTGCCGATGCCGGCCGCGTCTTCTCCAACGAACAGCACGTTGGCGCCGCCGCCACAGCCGCCGACTTCGTCCTCAAGCGCCTCCGCACTCCGGATGGTCGGCTGCTCCGCACGTACTCCGCCGGCAAGGCGCGGTTCAACGGCTACCTGGAAGACTACGCTTACTTAGTGGACGGGCTCATCGCGCTGCACCGTGCCACGCACGATCGCCGTTGGCTGACCCATGCCCAAGAACTGACCGACATGCAGCTCAAGTTGTTTTGGGACGACCAAGAAGGCGGGTCTTTCTATACCTCGCACGATCACGAAGCCCTGTTCGCGCGCAGCAAAAACCCCGCCGATTCCGCCATCCCCAGTAGCAATGCGGTCGCTGCCGGAAACCTGTTCTACCTGGCCACAGCGCTCGATCGGCCCGACTACCGCAAGCGCGCGGCCGAAACCCTCGCCGTCCTGGCGCCCTTGGCGGAACAGGCCCCGTCGGCCGTCCCGCGGATGGCTTCCGTCCTATTGCAATCGGACGCCCCGCTCGGCAAATAGCTCTGCCTCGTCCTTGAACGCTCGCGACAGAATCCAGCTTCCACTCCAGCCCCAGACTCTGATGCGCGACGCGATTCTACTCCACCCGGACGACTTGGTGTGCGTGGCCGCCCGCGACCTTGCGGCCGGCGCGACGGTCGAACTCCCCACCGAACGGCTGAAATTGCTCGACGACGTGCCTCAAGGCCACAAAATTGCCCGCGCGTTCGTCGAGCCGGGCCAACCGGTACTCAAATGGGGGCAGACGATTGGGTTTGCCAGCGCCCCGATCGAACCTGGGCGCTGGGTCCATTCCCACAATCTGGCCATCGGAGCGCTTCGCCAGGAATACGAGAAATCCACCGCCATTCCCGACGATCCACCCCCGTTGCCGGGATACTCCTTCCAGGGCTTTCGCCGCCCCGATGGCCGCGCTGGCACGCGGAACTACATCGCCGTGATCAGCAACGTCAACTGCTCGGCGTCGGTGGCCCGGTATGTAGCAGACCGATTTACCCCCGACCGCTTGCGCGAATATCCGCACGTCGACGGAGTGCTTGCTTTTTCGCACGGCAACGGCTGCGGCATGGAGTTTGGCGGCGAGCATCATCAGATTCTCAATCGAGTGATGGGAGGCATGGCCCGCCATCCGAATATTGGCGGCTATGTTCTCGTTGGCCTCGGATGCGAGACGGGAACCCTGGGCTACCTGATCGACGACCAGCGCCTGGTGCAGATTTCCGGCGTCAATTCCCCTTCGTCGGCCGGAAATCGCCCGCTGGTGCTCAGCATGCAAGATTTGGGGGGTACGCAAAAAACGATAAACGAGGCCGCCCGCCTCGTCGAGAACCTGTTGCCGAAGGTTAACGCCGCGAGGCGCGAGACAATCCCCGCCAGCGAAATCGTGCTCGGCTTGAATTGCGGCGGTTCCGACGGCAATTCCGGCATCACGGCCAACGCCGCCCTGGGCGTCGCCAGCGATCTGTTGGTCGCCTGCGGTGGGACCGCGATCCTGGGTGAGACGACCGAGATCTACGGCGCCGAACAACTGCTCACCCGCCGTGCCCGCACTCCGGAAGTAGCCGACAAACTCCTTGATCGCATTCGCTGGTGGGAATGGTACGCCGGGGTCTTTGGCTGCACGCCGGACAACAACCCCTCCCCCGGCAACAAGGCGGGCGGCCTGACCACAATCTACGAGAAGTCGCTCGGCGCGATCGTGAAGGGGGGCACAACCGCCCTCTCCGATGTGGTCTTATACGGAGAACAGGTTCGCTCGCGCGGGCTGGTGGTCATGGACACGCCCGGCCTGGATCCGGTCAGTGTGACCGGCATCGTCGCCGGCGGCGCCAATGTCGTAGCCTTCACCACCGGGCGGGGGAGCTGTTTTGGCTTCAAGCCGGCGCCAGTCCTGAAGATCGCCAGCAACACGGCCATGTACGAGCGAATGCAAGACGACATGGACCTGGACGCGGGCGTCATCCTCAGCCAGGGCCGCGGCGTTGCGGAGGTGGGGGAGGAGATGTTCGCCAGGATTCTGGCGATCGCCAGCGGCGAGCGTACCAAAAGCGAGCAACTGGGACTGGGCGATGCCGAGTTTCAGCCCTGGATTCTTGGGCCGGTCCTGTGATCGTCCAGGAATGCGTGGCCCCGGATTGTGACTGTTCGCGGGCCACGCGCCTGTAAAGATGGAGAATTTGCGAGACTGACGGCCCTTGCGTGTTTTCTGCCGCGCGTGCCGGGCGAACTCATTCTAACGATCGCATCAGGTCGAAGGGTTGTTCTGATGGGATGAGGAATCGCTGTCGGACCGCTTGCGCGGCCCACCGGCCATTCGTGCCGAGCGGCGACCGGGAACGCAACTCCCGCCGTTGATCCTCCGCTCACAACCGCGGCGTTCTGCCGCGTCGCCCAATCCAGTCCATTCTGATAGTTGCCAGCAAGGAGCAGCTCATGAAGAGCCAATGGCGTACTTGGATCGCCCTCGCGGCGGTCCTTGGCGTGTCCGCGCCCAATCCGGCCCAGGCCGCCCGTCCTCTCCGCCGCGACGTTTCCCCGGCGGTCAATTACGAGTCTGAACTGTTCGACCAGGCAGCCGCCCCGGCCGAGTTGGACCAACCCATGGCCCCTACGCAGCCGCCGGTTGATGAACCGATGGATGCCAACGGCGCCGAAGCCGCCCCCCTTGGCGACTGCCAGGACTGCGCCGCCGAGGAATCCGGCAACGGAACCTGCCAGGATTGCGCGTTGGAGTGTCCAGAGGCGGAGGAGCCGTGGCGGTTGTTTGGGAATTGCTGCTGCTTGAAAGAGCGTGGCATTGACATGCGAGGCTGGATCGCGGCCGGTTATTTCGGCAACTTCGACAGCCCTGCCAGCAATTGGAACGGCCCGGTCACCTTCGGCGACCGCGACGAGTTGATGCTCAACCAGGCCTACCTGATCGCCGAGAAAGCGATCGACACCAGCGAGCAGGACTGGGACCTCGGCGGCCGCATCGACGTGCTGTTCGGCAGCGACTACCGCTTCAACATTGCCCGCGGCTTGAGTGCCCGCGACAACTTCACGGCCAAGTGGGACAGCAGCCGGTTTTACGGCTGGGACCTGCCCCAGTTGTACGCCGAAGTCGGCTTCCGCGATCTGTCGGTGAAGGTGGGCCGGTTCTACACGATCATCGGCTACCAGGTGTTCACCGCCCCGGACAACTTCTTCTACAGCATCCCCTACACCTTCCAATACGGCGAGCCGTTTACCCACACCGGCTTTCTGGCCACCTGGAAAGTCAACGACCAGTTGAGCCTGTTGGGCGGTATGACCAACGGCTGGGATAACTTCGAGGATGTATACGACAGCCAGTCGTTCCTCGGTGGAGCGAACTTCACCAGCAGCGACGGCAACAGCAAGTTGGCCCTCGCGGGCACCATCGGCGACGAAGAGCGAACCTTCGGCACCGTCAATCCCCAGGGCCAGCGCTGGGTCTATAGCGTGGTCTACAGCCGCACCCTGACCGACCGGCTAAGCTACGTCTTCCAGCATGACAATGGCCGCCAGGACGGCGCCGCCGGCGGCAACCAGCCCGCCGAATGGTACGGCATCAACCAGTACCTGTTCTACAAGGTCAACTGCTGCTGGACGTTGGGCTTGCGAGCGGAATGGTTCCGCGACGACGACGGCTACCGCGTGGCCGCCCCGGGCGACTACGCCGCGCAGGGCTTCAGCACCAACCCCGCCTCGCAAGGTGGCTGGGCCGGCAACTTCTACGATGTGGCCTTGGGTGCCAACTGGAAGCCGAACGCCAACTTCATCTTCCGCCCCGAACTTCGCTACGACTGGTACTCTGGCCCGGACAACGCCAACGGCAACCAGCCGTATGACGACGGCGCCAGCACCGACCAGTGGCTGCTCGGCGGCGACGTGATCTTCTTGTACTAACCGCCTGACAGGCCGGCCTGGCGGACAACCCCGCCAGACGCCACCTGCCAGCCAAAACCGATCTAAACCCGCCGCTGGGCGTTGCGAAAAGCAACGCCCTGCGGCTTTTTTAGGGTTGGCG
>JALHPA010000329.1 GCA_022842745.1 Pirellulales bacterium | reverse complement strand
GCTCTTGGACCGCCTGCTTGCCAGCCCGCATTACGGCGAACGGTGGGGCCGCCACTGGCTCGATTTGGCCCGCTTCGCCGAGAGCCACGGCTTCGAACACGACTACGATCGGCCGTTCGCCTTCCACTACCGCGATTTTGTCATCCAGGCCCTGAATCGAGATCTCCCCTTCGATACGTTCGTCCGCTGGCAGCTTGCGGGCGATGAAATCGCTCCCGAGGAACCGCTGGCTTTGATGGCGACCGGTTTCCTGGCCAACGGCGTCCACGCCACCCAAATAACGGCCAATCAGGTCGAAAAGGAACGCTACGACGAGCTGGACGACATGCTCTCGACCACCGGCACGGCCATGCTGGGATTGACGCTGGGTTGCGCCCGCTGCCACGACCATAAATTCGATCCAATTCCGACCGCGGACTATTACCGCCTGCTGAGCACGTTTACCACCACGGTCCGTAGCGAGCAGGAAGTCAATCTTGATCCGGCGGATCTGAAGCGCGCCCAAGAGGCGTTTGCCGCCGAGCATGCGCCCTTGGTCGAGTCGCTGCGGACGTACGAGTCGGGAGAGCTGGCCAAAGGGTTCGAGGGCTGGCTGTCGGGTCAGAGTAAGCGTCCATTCTCCGCGGTCGAACTCGGCAAAATCCCGCCCCCAGTCCAGGCAGCGCTGGCGGTCGTCGGCGGTCAAGCGGCCGAAAAGCTTGCGCCAGATCAGCGACAAACGCTGCTGGAGTGGTTCCGAGGGGTCGATCCTCAGTGGCAAAAGCTGAATGCCGCGGTGGACGAGCACCAGAAAAAATCCCCTCGCCCTCCCAAGGTGCTCATCAGCAGCGAAGGCGTGCCGGCGGTCCGGTTGCATACCCAAGGGGGCGATTTTCTGGAACAGACCCACCTGCTTAGGCGCGGCGACCCCAATCAAAAGGTCGAGGTTGTGAAACAAGGCTTTTTGCAAGTGTTGTCCGATTCCAAGTCTGGCCCCGCCCGCTGGGAGGAAACGCCCCCACCCGGAAGCCGGCTCTCCTATCGCCGCAAGGCGCTCGCGAATTGGATCACCGACGTCGACCAAGGAGCGGGGCGGCTCTTGGCCCGGGTGATCGTCAATCGCCTCTGGCAGCATCACTTCGGCCGGGGAATCGTGGCCACCAGCAGCGACTTTGGGAAGCAGGGGGCAGCTCCCTCGCACCCGGAGCTGCTCGACTGGTTGGCGACGGAATTAATCGCCAACGGTTGGCGGCTCAAGCCGATTCACAAAGCCATCCTACAGAGCGCTGCTTATCGCCAAGGGTCTGCGTTCGACCCGGCTAAACGCGCCAGCGACCCCGACAACGCTCTGGTATGGCGGTTCGCTCCCCGCCGCTTGGAAGCGGAGACCGTTCGAGACGCGATTCTGGCTGTGACCGGCCAACTCGACCGCACGCCGTTTGGCCCCGGAACCCTCGACGAACGGATGCGCCGACGGAGCATCTATTTCACCGTGAAGCGCAGCAAATTGATTCCCATGCTTCAGTTGTTCGACGCCCCGGACGCCAATCAAGGGATCGGACTTCGGGCAGCGACGACCGTCGCCCCACAGGCGCTCTTGCTCATGAACAGCCCCATCGTCCGCGACTGGGCGCTGGAGTTGGCACGCCGCTTACATTCATCTGCCCCGTCACCCGCCCCGCCCCCTGGCGCCGATTCGCAGAGCAACCGGATTGATGCAGACTCTGCTATTCGTGCGGCCTACCGCGCAATCCTGGCTCGCGACCCGGACGACGCCGAACTGCGCGCCTCCGCCGAATTCCTTCATCGCCAAACAGAATCGTATCGCGCCGACGGTCATGCCAACCCGCATCAGCCGGCGCTAGCCGACGTCTGCCAGGCGTTGTTCAGCCTCAACGAATTTGTTTTCTTGGAATAGTCCTGTCCAAACCGTCTCGACCCGTCCGGTCGATTTCGCCTTATCGTTCGCCGCACCGGTTTCCCCCCTTGGCTACACTGTTCTTATCCAACGATCTGGTATTCGAGTCGCGCTTGCGCGGAATCGCCGAGCGGCTGCGACTGGAATTGCGTGTTGCGCCCAGTCTGGACCGGGCCATAGACCAAGGGCTGTTCCATGCCGCTCGATTGGTGATTTTGGACCTGGTCGCAGGCATCGATCCAGATGCGGCCGTGGAACGGACTCGCCAGGAAAGCCCCGTGGCTACGTTCGTCGCCTACGGTCCACACGTGCAAGAACAGAGCCTGGCCGCCGCTGCGGCCGCAGGGTGCGATCTCGTATTGGCCCGCGGCCAGTTCAATGCCCAAATGGAGCACATCCTCCGCACCTACGACCCGATCTAACGTCGTGCCATCTGGCGCGAGCAGGCCCATCACTCTCTGGCCGATGGCGAATCCGGGGGCCGAACGCCGGCCGGCGAGTCGGACACCGCCGGCACCCCAACTGCGTCATTCTGCAGCGCAGGCAAGCCATAGGCGTCACCCGGCTCGACGACTGAAATCTCCTCGTACTCCATCCCGTCCTCGTCCCGCCGCAGCAGAAAATAGATGACGGTGATGGAGTTCCAAAAGAATGCAAAAGCAAATCCCGTGACCAGAGTCCGAATGCAGGCCTGCCAAAAACCCAATAGAGTAATCCCCCACCGCCATCCCAGCGGACTTTCCTCGCTCCCGGGCGGCGTTTCTCGCGGCGCGCCGGTCAACGTTGGACCGTACTCGGCCGCGGCGGCTTTCACGATTGATTGCGTGCGCTCAACTCCGGCCCCCTGACTTGCGCCCCAATAGCTCAGGTCGATCAGTTGGTCCGCGAAAAAACTGACCACCATCCAGGAGAGCAGCCCCAACACCGAAGCGACCGCCACATAAAACAGGTAACGAAACGGCCGATTGAACGTGTACGAATAGGCCCGGCTGACGGCGTCAAACGGATCGCTCAGTTCCGCGCTTATCGTCGGCCACATCAACGGCCAACCGAACATCACGCCGAAGAATAAAATCGTCATCAAAGAAACCAGCGCCAACGCGAGCGGCCAAATCACCGCCGCCAGCAAAAGCCCCACGTCCGTCCGCATCATCAATCCCAATAGCGCCAACGGCAGCCCCATCAACAGCAGACTAGCCAACGGAATCGCCGGGCCGCCAAAATACAACGGCCACTTGCGGCACGCATGCGCCACCGAGGCCCGCAATCCCATCCGGTCTTCCCGCGCCAAGGCCAACGCGGCAATTCTCGTCAGGCTCGCCCCAAACAGCGACCAAACAAGCAACGCCCAAACCGCGCATAGCAGCAAATAGGTCCATGAGACCCAGCCCGTCTTAGGGTCGAACAGCCCACCAAACGGGGCCGCAAGACGTTGCCAGATCGGCAGCACGATACCGTTCGCTAGCCAATCGAAAGTCCCAGCCAGTCCCTCAGGCCGGACCCGATTCGGCAGACCGCCGGTCCAGGGAGAGAACTCCACCGCGTTCGTTAATGCCCGAAACTCCGGCTCATTGCGAGAGGAGTACAAAAGTCCGATCCAGCGCCAGCCGACGCTCGTGGCCAACGCCCCCAATCCGCCCAACACCAGCGCCCGCGGAGTTATCGAAAGCTTGACCGCGCGGACCAGTCGAATCCACGGTAAAACGTCGATCCAAACCACCTCCCGCACCCGCCCCTGGTCGTCCGTCATGTTCGTTGCACCCTGTCAAATAATATTGGGCTGTATTTCCGCATTAAGCCGCAATTATACGAGCGCCCAAGGCGCACGCAATCATCCAGAACGGCCATCCGCCAAGGAAAAACCCGCCGGAATGCAAGTCGGGTTCGGCGGGTGCGACTATTATGTCCGTATTCGGCGACTACAATTGCCGCAAGCGCCCTTCCATCCAGTCCGTCCCATTGTCCGGCAGGTCGATCCGCCGATGCTCCGTCCTCCAGTGCCTAACCTCTTCCCGCCAGGCCCTTTTGCCTGGTGCGCGGACGGTCGTTTCAGGCGTCGTCGTCTCCCAGCTTTCCTCTGCGCAAGGAATTGGGTCTTGCTTGCCGGGATCTTGCTGGCGGCCAGCCTCCATGCCGCGGAGCCGCCGCAGGCCCGCCAACCCTGGACCACCTCCCGGATTGTCGGTTCGCCGGAACCGCCCAAGCCTTTTCGGGTAGTGCGGGCATTTCCCCAGATCAAGTTCGACCATCCCGTGGCGCTGGTTTCGGCGCCTGGGACCGATCGGTTGTTCGTGGTCGAGCAAGGGGGAAAACTCTTTTCGTTCCCGCAGGAACCGTCGGCTGCAAAGGCCGACCTCCTGATCGACCTGCGGCAGGGACTCAAGTCGCTGGCCCTGAATCCAAACGCCAAAGACGTAGGCGATGTCTACGGCCTGGCCTTCCATCCACAATTCGCTCAAAACCGTTATTGCTATATCTGCTATGTCCTAAACAGTAAAAACGGCCAACCGTTGCCAGACGGCACGCGCGTCTCCCGGTTCACCGTGACAGCGACCGACCCGCCCCGCTGCGATCCCGATAGCGAACAGGTGATAATCACCTTTCTGGGCGGAGGGCACAACGGAGGCTGTCTGGCGTTCGGCCCTGACGGCAAGCTTTATATCTCGACTGGCGACGCGGCCAGTCCCAATCCGCCCGATCCGCTCTCGACCGGGCAAAACCTGGACGATCTGCTCTCCTGCGTTTTGCGGATCGACGTCGATCGGCCCGACCCTGGTCGGCCCTACGGCATTCCCACGGACAACCCGTTCGTCAAGCACGCTAACGCCCGCGGCGAAATCTGGGCCGTCGGCTTCCGCAATCCCTGGAAGATGAGCTTCGATCGCCGCGCCGGCGACCTGTGGGTGGGGGACGTGG
>JALHPA010000328.1 GCA_022842745.1 Pirellulales bacterium | reverse complement strand
TCGACCAGATCGCTGTCTGGAAGCCGCTGATTATCGCATTCGTGACGCATGGCGTTTTTCTGGCGATCGTTTCCGCCATTTGCGTGGCCGGAGTCGAGCTGTCGCGGCGGTTCGGGTTCTTTCGCACATTGTCTTGGGGATTCCTGGTGGTTGCGGTGGGCTGGCCCGGCCTAGCCTGGGCGGTGCGCGAATCGACGGGTGGCAAGAGCCTTTGGGATCGCAATACCTGGGCTGGAAAATCGGACGAGCCGAGTAGTGCGACTCCCAACTCCGCGGCGAAAAAATCGGCTCGTCGCCCAATCGTGGCGAGACCCCCGGGAAGCAGCCGGAGAGTCGACTTGCTGGGCAATCCCATCTCTCCCGATGCCGCGCCAGACGCTGCCGAAAGCGGCAGCGACTTCCCTGCTGCGTCAAAACGGCCCCAGCCTGCCAGGCCCGTGCCGATTCCTTGGCACGTGGCGGTCGACGGCGGCGACGAGCCAGCGCTCCCTATACCGGAGTGGACCCCGCTGATCCCCACCTGGGGCGCGACGATCTCCTATGCCGATTCGCAAAGTTGGTTCGTCACCGTCCACCGTTTTTTTGGCGAAGATGGCAAGGAAGCCGAGCGCGAGCTATGGGACCTGCGGCTGGCGCGCAAGGTGGGGAGCATGTCGGCCAAAATCGATTTCCACGGCCAACCCCAATTGAGCCGCGACGGCAAGTTCCTGGCCGGAGACGTCGGAAACGGCACGTATGAAGTCTGGTCGTTTTCCAACGGAGAATTGGCCGGGCGAATCGCACTGGAAAACGTCGCCCAGAGTCAGCTTCTGGGGTTCGTAGGGAACGATCAGTTGCTTCTGTCGACCAGGAGCAATGAATCGCGGTCGCAAGAAGGGCTGGAATTGTGGAGTATTGTCAACCGGCAGCGGGTCTGGCGATACGCGCCAGGAACGGCGCTCCCCGTTACCGCTTGGGCGTTCAGCCCCGGTTGGCGGTATGTGGCCGTCAATGCGCCCGGATCGATCCGTTTCGTCGATCTGGCTAGCGGAGAAGCCGCCGGCGAGCTAGTAATTCCGGCTCAGTACGCGACAGGTTTACAAGTCAACGGAATCGCCTTCGGCTCCAACGGCAGCGAGCTTGCCTGCCTCGCCGGGCAAGGTCGGCATTCGCGGCTGTTGGCCTGGAACCTGGCCGACCGATCGCTGTTCCTGGAGCACGAATTCGCCCTGCTCTTTTCCGGATTCGACGGACCCGCGCTGCAAACCTTCGCCGACAACAGCGGCTGGCTGATCCAGGGACGCGCCATCGTCTCCCGCAAGCCAGGCAAACACCTCTGGCCCCGTCTGATTCCCTCCCTGAACGAGACGCTGGCCGGCAGGCAGGGCCTCCGGTCCGTGCGCATCGTAGGGGGGAGGCGGCTATTGTTGACCGGCGACCGGGGAATCAGTGCAATTGGCCTCGGTCCCACGACATCCAATCAGATCGTGCCCCGCGACCAGCTCGTCGAGCTGCAAACGATCTTGAATCGCAACCCATTGCCGCAAACCCCCGGCTGGTCGCGCGAGCCGTTCGCGCGGCGGTTCGAGAGCTTCCTCTTCACGGAGGACATCGGAAAGCGTGCCCAAGACTATCTCACCACGGTCCACGGCGAATTGCTCGCCGGAGACGACCGGCTACTGTCGGAGCAACTCTCCTTCTGGCCGGCCGCCCGCCGCCCCAAGCTCGGCTTGCGCTGGGGCATTGCCATCGAGTACGCCGGACGAGACGCGCCCGCCGTCCGAAATTTTTTCGACTTGGAACGGCTGACCGGTCCCCTGGGGGTCTTGCTGCGCAACGGCCTCCAAGCACGAATCGACCGTGGCGACTTTGGGCTTTGGCCGCAGATCGACGATCCCCGGCTGCGCGAATTGGCGTTCCTAGGCGTCGGCCCGCGCAAGGATATCGTCTCCTACGCCCAGCAATTGGGCCTGGACATGGTGATTTGCGTTGCGATTTCCGGCCAGGGAAATCCCAACGGTCGCCTGTCGGACCTCGTCATGTTGACCACCCTCGTCGATCCGCGCGGCGCGGTTGCGGAGTGGTCCTCTAGCCCCCTGCGTCTTAGCGACGTGGCGGCGGCTGGCGATGCCGCTCACGGCCTCGCCGAGCGGAAGGCAAACGAAGTGCTTGCGAAAATCGACGGCGACCACGCGCTTCGGCCAATGCCATCGCTTACGGCCGCGCAGGTCGAAAAGCGGTCGCAGCGGTTGTCGATGGAAATATCCTCCGATCCCTGGTCCGTTCTTGCCGAGGTCCGTTATTACCTGGTCCAGCGGCTCGTGTCAAAAGACGCGGCAATCGCTCGTTTGGACGCGGTGGCGCCAGGCCAAGGGACCGCCTTGGCGGACGAACAGCCGTCCGTTCGACGCTCAGCCCTCAAATCCATCATCGGTCTGCTTCAGCCCGGTACGGGGCCTGCTCCGGCTAAGCGCGGCTAGGTTGCCCCTGTCAACTGGGCAGCAGCGTGCGGAGGCGCGCCCCCCGGTCCTGCCAACCTGACAGCCCACAGCCGCGGGCCGTCTCGAACGCCTCGTTCAAACTCTTTGTGCCGCTTGACTTAGCGACCGGCGCCCCCGCAGCGAAGAATCTAGGCACGGGCTTTGCTTTTTACGATTTCCGGACAGGGCAGGTCACCATTCTGACAACGATCGGCCCCGCCCGGCGAATACGACTGGGAGAGTTGATACCGCCCGTTCGGCGGTATGAGCATCGCCAAATAGTCGGAATTATTCTTAAGGGAGGTACAAACATGGTCAGAGTTAGAAACGGCTTGGGTTCGTTCCATCAATTGCGGGAAGAAATGGATCGCTTGTTCAATTCCCTGGCGACCAGTTCCCCAGTGCAGGGGGCGGCCCGGATGGTCGTCGGACGCGAGGCCCCGGCTGTCAACCTATGGGAGTCTGCCGACGAGTTGTATGCGGAACTGGAGTTGCCCGGAGTTAAGAGCGACGACCTGGAAATTTCCGTAATGGGCAGCGAATTGACCGTCAAAGGCAAGCGGACCGAGGCGGAAGGCGAAGGGCTGACCTTCCACCGCCGCGAGCGGAGCGTGGGGGCCTTTTCCCGCGTGGTCGACCTGCCCTTTGATGTTGACGCCGACCGGGTGCAAGCCTCACTCAAGGACGGCGTGCTGCTCATCACGCTTCCCAAGGCGGAGGCCGCCAAGCCGCGAAAAATCTCCGTCCAGCCGGGGTCGAACGCCTAGGCAGGACAAACATCGCATGTTTCCAGGGCGGACCGATGGCCCTCCCTGGAAGTCCGCAATCCCTGAACGAGACCGGAATACCAGGAGGAAACCACAATGCCTACCGAGACTGTGTCCGAACACCGGACGAAATCCGAAACCGAGCAAACGCGCAGCGGCGCGTTCTTCCGCCCCAACGTCGACATTGCCGAGCGGCAGGACGAGCTCGTCTTGCGCGCCGACATGGCCGGCGCGACGGGCGATTCGATCGACATCCAATTCGAGGACGGAACGCTGACGATCCATGCCCGCGTGCCCGAGCGAACTTACGGGCGGAGCTTGCTGCGGCAGGAGTACGGGGTGGGGGATTTTTACCGCACCTTCCGCGTCAGCGAGCAGATCGATCCCGGCCGCATCGCGGCGGAGTATCGCGAAGGAGTGTTGACGTTACGGCTGCCAAAATCCGAAGCGGCCAAGCCGCGGAAGATTCAGGTGGCGACCTGAGTGCTGGCGCCGGGGGCGCTTGAAGCCCCACGGATCTTATGAAAGGAGGGTGAAGCGATGAGTCTCATTCCATGGTTAGGAAAACAAGACGGGAATGGAACCGGCCGAACCACCATGACGGAATTGCGCAATGAAATGAATCGTCTGTTCGATAATTTCATTCGCGAACCGTTTGGGGCGATCGGCGATTCGTTCGCCGCCTGGGGACAGGTGATGCCCCCTGTCGAGATCAGCGAAACCGACAACGAAGTCACCGTCAAGGCCGAGATCGCCGGGGTCGATCCCAAAGACCTCGATCTGACGGTGAACGGCGACCGGTTGACGATCTCCGGCGAAAAGCGGGAATCGAAAGAGACCAAAGAGGACAGCTATCGCCAGCGGGAAACCCGCTACGGCCGCTTCTCTCGGTCGCTCCAATTGCCCGCAGGCGTCGATCCGCAACAGGTGACTGCCGAGCATGCCAACGGCGTCCTGACTGTCCGGATCAGAAAGTCGCCGCAGGCTGCGGCCAAGAAAATCCCGATCAGCACCAGCCGCTGAGGCGATCAGAATGTCGATCGGTGCGTTACGAAACGGCCGCGCAAGCGGCCGTGCTCGTTTCGGCGACCGGTTGCGCTTCGCACCGGTCGCTCGCGGAGGACGGTTTCCGCCGCATCGCACGGTAGGCCCGCAACAGGACATTGCCGTTCCACGTCCCCACGCTGGCGACCAGGCGGTGGATTCCGTAGCTGGAAGTGACCCATTTTTCGGTCGCCTCGGCCAACGGCCCCGCGAAGTCCACCTGCTGCACAGCCTCCAACTCAAAAAATTGCTCGAACAGTCGATAACGCAGCAGTTGCCCAGGGCTTAAGCGCGCGTGCGCTTCGTCGTATCCCACCTTGGGCGAATAATACGTTCCGCGCGAGATCCAGCCATATTCAAAGGCGATCTTCTCGCCCCGATGCTCCAAAAAACTGAGCATCAACTCCCCTTGCTCCGCCAGAATGCTGGCTTGCTCGCGGTAGTAGTCCCACGCTCCGGCCGACCGGAGGACCGAGGTTCCCGCCACCCCTTTCCATCCCCGGTCTTCGATCTCGAAACCGAGGCGGAGCAGCGGTTCCACCTC
>JALHPA010000327.1 GCA_022842745.1 Pirellulales bacterium | reverse complement strand
GAAGACCTTATCCAATTGCTGAAACGCGATCAGCACCAGGCGAATATTCTTCTCGTTGGTGCGGTTGGCTTGCCAATTCGCCCAGGCTTTTTCGTAGGCCTCAATGGTCTCCGCGATGTTGGTCTTGGTCCGCACCCAGCCATGCTTTTCGGCGTCCGACTTGGTGGCTTCCCAAGCCTTCTTGCTAAGAGTGAAGTTGCTCGGCTGCCAGTTATCGTTTTCGTCTCCGGTTCCGCGCTGCGACTGCAGGTTCTCGAAATGCGCGTTGGCAATCGTGCGCAGCGGACCGACCAGCGAACCGGCCAGCTTGTTGGCCTGCAGTTCAAATTCTTTGGGGAACTCGCCCTCCGGAACGCCTGCGAGATCCGCTTGCAGGACGTTGACACAATCCTCGCCGAGCTCGATCACCGCCCCTCCAAGCTGGTTCGCGGTGGCAGGATCGAGTCCGAGTTGTTTGACGGCCGCCATCACAAAATCGGGCAAAGTCAACTTGCCGTACGGGGTCTCCACCTTCCGCGTGCGCCACAGGTCCGCAATCGCCTTCCGCCGCGCGGCCGCGTTCGCTGTCTGCTTCTCCTGGTATTCCTGGGCCGCAGCCTCCAGTAGCGCCGCCTTCTTCTTGGCGACCTCCTCGGGGCTTCCGCCCAGTTGCTTGTCCAGAATCTGATTCCAGAGCTTGGAGACCTCATCCTGGAGCTTTACGGACTTCTTCGACAATTCGTCGATGTAGGCGGTCATTCCCGGGTGGGGCGTCTGCTGGTCATTGGCGAGCGGTCGGATGCTGTTCAGGGTGGAGGTCAATGTCCGCACGGACAGATAGAACGCTTCCGCCTTCTTGGCATCTTGGCGCGCGAAGGCGAATTCGGCCGAGGCGCTCTCCATCGCCGAAAGCACGTCCCCCAACCCCGAGCGGTCGTCGTACCATCCGGCCGCGATGGCGGCCGGCTTGGTCTGTTGCCAGTTGGCGCGGGTCAGCTCGGCCTTCGCGGCCCGCCAAGTGGCGTCCAGCGGCTTGCTTGTATCGCGGCCGATAACCGTGTCACGGACTTTTTCCGCCCCTTTCTTCAAGGTCTGTCCAACTTTGTCGAGGGCGCCGGGTTGTTTGTTGAACTTTTCTTCCTCGTCCCCCTCTCCTAGCAGGCCCCCCGCCGTTTGCAACAAGTACTCGCGGACGATTTTCACGCTGGTGGCCGGCGACTTCAGGTCATCCTCGGTCAGGCCCTGCTTGACCACGTAAGCGATCGCCCAAGGGTCGTTCCCCTCGGTGCAGCCATAAGCCAAGGCATACACCGCGAACTTGTTGGAGTTCTTGAAGATCTCCGTCATCGCCTTGCGGTTGGGGGGCGGGCCGGAAGCTTTTTTCATTGTTGCGCATGCCCGCTTGGCATCCGCGATGCTGATTCCCTTGAACACCACTTTACTTCCATAGGTGATTACTTTTCCGGTGACATCGAGCGCTAATCCGGCCGCGGCGGCTGGTCCGCCGGCCACTTCGGTAATCGCTCCCGCAGTCTCCAGCAGCTTGGCGGCCGCGTTAATCGTCGCTTGGCTGGCGCGGATTTTCTGATTCCGCGCCATCCGGGCCAGCGGCAGTTCCATCATCGTTTCGGGATCGAGTTTGGCGTTCTCCTTGAGACCGGCAATCTGGGCCAACTTGATGAAGTACTGCACCGCCTTGGTGACCTCCAGCACCATATCCTTGCCCCCCGAGGCGATCTTCAAGGCGGGGCAAATCTCCGTCATGCCCAGCCCCATATCGACCATTTTGTTGACCGCCTCGATGATCGCCTTGTTGCGTTGGAACTCGGCCAGCTTCTTGGCGACGGGGCTTTCCGTCTCTCGCGAGGCTTCGATTCCTTTCTGGATCGCAACGGCCCCTTTGGAGAGGACCGCCGCGCCGCCCGCAACGTAGTTGTACCCCTGCATGAAGTCCTTGAACGTATTCCCTAGCTCGGCCGCCGCCTTGGGATCCTTGATCTTCTGGCCGACCAGTCCTAGTGCTTTGTTGACCTTTTCGATCTTGTCCGGAGTGTCCAACTGATCGGAAACTTTGCCGACGACTGAGCCAATCGTTTCGTTCTTTTCCAGCATTCCGTCCAGCGTCTCGGTCAACTCCTTATTCACCTGCTTGGCCCGTTCCTCCTCTTCAAACGCTGCCTGCGCCCGGCGGAACATGAGGACTTCTTTAACGACGCTGTCGGGCCAGAAATTCTCCGGGATATTGGCGAACGCAGCCAACCCCGCCTCCTCGGGAGTGGCCCCGGAAGCGATGAGGGCGTCCTTACGCACGATGGCCGCCGCGACCACCGCTTCCATTTGTTTCAGCCGCTCCGATTTGACGATGTTCCCCTTTGCGTCGGGAGCACTTCCCACGAGGAAGGTCATCGCGTCGTCGTCGGTGTCGAAGCCCCAGCTTGGGTCCTTCATCCGGGCGGCAAAGTCGAAGGCCTTGAGCTCGGCGGCTTTTGCCGACTCGGTGGCTTTCTTGATCTCGCGGATCTTGGAGTCCAGCTCCGTTTTGGCCGCCTGACCGAGGCGGGCGCCCTCATCGAGCTTGGCGCCTGCCGCCGCGAAGTCGCATTTCTCCGCGAGGACCTCCGCCTGGTTGTACAGTTCCCGAATCTGCTCGCCTGGATTGACCGACCCGCGCAAGGCCGCCAGCTGCTGTTTTGCGGCGGCGGCGGTTTGCGGACGATTGGAGGATTCCGCATTTGAGATCTCCTCCTCCAGCGTCCCAATCTGGGTGGCGCGGGATACGTTCATGCGATCGGCCATTTGCAGCGTGGCCCGGAATTCTCCAAGTCGCTTGGCCCAGATTTTTTTCTGATCGGCGAACAGGCGGTCGATTTCCGCGTTCAGATTCACAGCGGCCCGTTCCGCTTCGGCAAACTTGCGCTGGCCGGCGAGCTCCTCCATTGCGTCGAAGCTGCGCTGCACCGCCGGTTGCATCCGCGCCGCCTGAGCGAGTTTCGGCTCGACTCGTTCCCTCGCCGCCTTGTAGGGGGCGGCGTCTTCATCGAACATCTCCTGCATCGCCTCGCCGAGCCCTTCCGGCAGATCTCCCGCTCGGCCGCCATCCTCGTCAAGGAGATCGTCGGGATCCGTACTCTTGACGCATTCCACGTTGAGCGTCAGGCCAGCGTCGCTCTTAGCGATCTTTTTGATGCAGGCGGCGAGCGTTTGCGGCGGCTCCTTGTTGACCTGGAATTGATAGCGACCATCAATGACCTCCACCTTGCCCTTAAAGACGGCAGTCCCGCCGGAGGCCTTCTTGGCAGCGGCGATTTCCTTGGGAGGGATCTTTTGCTTCGAGACGATCAGCGCTCCGTCGCTGCTTCCCTTGGCAATAACGGCGAAATGCATCTTCTTCGATTTGGCAGCCTTCAATCCCGTCGCCAGTTCCAGATCCAATTCGCCCGTCTTAGCCATGAGTCGGTTACTCCGCATGGGGTTCAAACGCCCCGCAGGCGCCACTTCGCCCGGGGTCGAAAGCAAAATCGTTGTAACCCTAAGTCGCCCCATCCTGAATGTCAATAAACGCGCTGGCCGAGGGTAACGGAGAGCAAGAAGATATCGATTCCGTCGATCAATCCGCCGGAAGGGCCGCGCTTTAACCAATCCGCAGGCGCATCCGTAGGAAGTTCCACGCAAGCGGCGCGGGACTCGCGCCGGCCAGAAGAGACGCAGAGAGCGCTTGGAACCGAAGTTATTGCACCGGAGCTTCGGTCCAGTACGACGGAAGGTCGCGTTTCGTCCCCCGCAGGATCTCAATGATGGCGCGGCGATCTGCGGCCGAAAGCTGGTCGTAGGGAGCAATTCCAGCAGGATTATTCAGCACTTCCCACATCCGCCGCCAAAAAACCTGTAGCATCTCACGCGGCAATTCGTCGAACGAGCGCGAATAAATCAAGTAGCTGCACGGATACTTGAATATCCGGTGCTTGAGATCCAGTTCCCTTAACGACCGTCCTTGTCCATCGCTTGGTCCCAGGCGAGCGAACTTCTCGGCGTAGCCCGACGTTCCCCGAATGGGCGACGTCAGCTTCGCTTCATCGACAAACAATACGGCCTTCAACAGATCTTCGGCGGCGCTTTCGATCCGGTGCTGGGTGCTGTCCAGCAGTTTGTCTCTCTTTTCTCCCATCGCCCGCTGGATTTCGGCGTCGTAGTGCAAGGCCTGGCGGGCAGCGTAATTAGCCTTTGCGATCCGGTTATGAACGAGCGCCTGGTGCTCGAAGACCATCAAAGCGATAAGGTCGCTGTGGGGCGAAAGATACCCATCCAAGTTCAACCGTCCCTTAAGATCCGTGACATTTTGGCCGTCCGCGTTTTGAACTGGCCGGTTAAGCCGGTTCCCCCGCACGACTAGGTTGCCCAAGTGTGCCTGC
The DNA here is from genome assembly GCA_022842745.1 of Pirellulales bacterium. GTDB lineage: Bacteria > Planctomycetota > Planctomycetia > Pirellulales > JALHPA01 > JALHPA01. The sequence goes on along the minus strand of JALHPA010000327.1, from coordinate 427 downwards.
TCGCCGTGAGTTCCCGTGACGTACCAACCCCCCCAGCGCTGGTCCAACGGCGTCGTGTGGTCGACGGAGTAGCTTCCCTCGGCTAACAACGGCTGTCCGTCGCCATCGACAAACAGCGACCGAACCAGGTGCCCCGGCACACCGTCCGTCCGCGACGAACTGTGGCACAACAGGCAATTGTCCGTCTGCCGGACAAGCTGAACTCGATTCTCGCTGTGTTGGTCAACCGTGTAGAATGCCGTCCCCAGCCGGGGATCCGCGGCAGAAATCTCTAGCACGTCCCCCTTCTGGCAGAACCCGACGTAAACATCGTCGTTGAAGTAAATCGCACGTGGGGTTCGCGGCGAAATTCGATGCCGCTGCAAGCTGGTTTTCGAGTACACGAGTAACTGAGATTCAATCGGCACATTCAGCGCGTCCAACAGGT
>JALHPA010000326.1 GCA_022842745.1 Pirellulales bacterium | reverse complement strand
TGGGGGCGCTATTGCATACGGCCGTGGCCTGGACGATGGACCTGTTCTCGCTGGCCCAGACGGGAGCGTGGCAGGAATTGTTCCGGCATTGAGGGTTTGGCAACCGCGACGTCGCCGGTCGAAAGCATGGTCGAGCGAACCGACTGGCTAGAGCAGCCGCCGGAAGGACCAGGCGACCCGGTCCAAGGTCCGATTCCAGCAGTTCCGATTGCGGCAGCAATCGACGGTGACTCGGCGGCTGTTTTCGATCTCATGCTGGGCCACTCCCAAGAGGGTGCGCGCCATTTCTGCCGATCGAAACACGCCGACGAACTCCAAGTTTACCCGCAGACTGCGGGGATCCAGATTGCAAGACCCGACGACGCTATACGTTTCGTCGATTACCATGACTTTGCTGTGCAACATCTGGTCGCGGCGCTCGTAGAGGCGAATGCCCCGTCGGAGCAGTGCGGCAAATAGATGCCGGGCGGCCCGCTGGACGCTTTTTACGTCGCTCTCTTCGGGCACGATCACGCGGATTCGCACGCCGCGCCGCCGCGCTCGGAGCAATTCCCGCAGGACTCGGCCGATGGGGATAAAATAGGCCATCGAAATGGTAATGCTCCGCTTTGCGCGCCGAATCAAGGGGGCCAAGACCCGACTGGCGCGGCGATAATGGAACATCGGCCGGCAATCGAAAAAGAAGATCCCGTCCTCCGTGCCGGTGAACAATTCGCGGATCGGCCAGCGGCGCCCGCGCGTCATGAATCTGCGGTGCGCATATCGCCACAGGCTCGCCTGAGCCTCGGCAATTTGGGACTGCAAGGGACCCTCCAAGCGAACGTGGACGTCCCGCCAACCGCTGGATACCGGTAAGTCGAGCCGTTTTTCATCGGCGGGAGCGTGGATTTGGGTCTGATCCACGATGTTCATTCCGCCGAAGTAGCCCACCCGATCGTCGATCGTCAACAACTTGCGGTGGTTTCTCTGATTGAACAGGCTGAAGGGGGAGAATCGGGCGAGCGCTTCTCCAAACGAATGAAACGCATGCACCTGGGCGCCGGCCTCGCGCAATGGACGAAACAGAGCCCTGGGCGACGTGACCGAGCCGACGGCGTCGTACATCAGCCGCACGTCCAGCCCTGCGCGCGCTCGGTCGGCCATGGCCTGAATGATCGCTTGGCCGGCGTTGTCGTTGGCGAAGATGTAGCTCTCCAGCCACACCCTCCGCTGTGCCGAACGGATGTCGGCGACCATGGCGGCGATCATGGGCGTGGCGGCGGTGAACAACGTGGCCTGGTGGCCTGCCACTTCAAGGGAGGGAAGTACACCGTCGTCCGCGGCGGGCCGAGAATCTTCGGCAAAGGGTAATTCTGTGGAACTGGCCATGAACCGGTCGACTGCAAGCTCCAAGGACAATCACCCGGGTACTGTCGGAATGCGGCGGGGCAACCGCGCGTGGCGACACTATAAAGACGGGGGGAACTTCTTACGCAATTCGGCCACGACCAATCGGGGCACAAACCGCGCCAATTCTTCGTCGCCAGCCAAGGGAGTGATTTGCTTCAAAAGCGAACTGGAGATGTGCGAAAACTGTTCGTCCGCCATCAAAAAGACCGTTTCGATTCCGGGGTCCAGCTTGCGGTTGGCCAGCGTCATGGTGAATTCGGCTTCAATATCGGTTAGGGAGCGCACGCCGCGAAGCAGGACGCGCGCTCCGCATTGCCGGACGAAGCTGACCGCCAGCCCGCTAAACGCTCGGATTTCCACGTTTCCCAAATGGGCCGTGGTTCGATCCAGAAGCAAAATTCGTTCCTCCAGCGAGAACAGCGGTTGTTTTTCCACGTTCACGCCGATTCCGACGATCAACCGGTCCACCAGCGAGCTGGCCCGTTCGATCACGTTCAAATGCCCCAATGTGACCGGATCAAACGAGCCGGTATAGACGGCTAAACGCGAGTGGGATTCACCCATGGCAACCGGCTCCCTACGGTAGTCAATTCCTGGCCAGCAATGCGTCAGTTCGATTGGCGCGCTGCAAGCAGCGCTTCGATCAGCCGCTCCAGATCCGCTTCATTATTGTATGCATGCGGACTGATTCGCAGGTGGTTCGACCGACAGCTTAGCACGACTCCCCGGCCGATGCAGAAATCGCGCATTTTGTTGGGATCCACGCCCGGCCAGTCAAAGGTCACGATGCCTGAGCAATGCCGCCGTTCCTCGCGAGGGCTAATCAATGTCGCTCCAGCTTTGAGCAGCCGGTCGGCGGCAAAATCCGTGTAGTCCAAGATCTGCTGCGCGATATTCTCCAGTCCAGCCGCGTGGAGCAGAGCCAGGCTTTCCAACCATGCCGCCGCACCGACGGAATTGGGCGCGCCCCCCTCGTAGCGCGACGCGTCTGGTTTAAGGCGCATTTCAATTCGCGCGTAGTCCCGCCAGTCGACCATGCTGTTGGCGCCGATTCCCACGGCCCGCAGCCGATCCAAATGCTCCCGCCGCAGGTAGAACATGCCAGCCCCTTCCGGTCCGAGCATCCATTTGTGCCCGTCGGCCGCTAAAAAATCGATCGGCAGTTCTTGGACGTTGATTGCGAACGCGCCCAGCCCTTGGATGGCATCCAGAAAACAGAAAGCGCCAACGCGACGGGCGATTTCGACGATCGCGGCGAGATCGTTACGCCAGCCGCTCAGATAGTTGACCCAACTCACGGTCAGCACCCGAGTGCGGGAGTCGCAAGCAGCGGACAATCGGGACAAGTCCACCCGGCCCCCCTCCGTCGCGATCCGGCGGACCTCGACTCCCTTGGTTTGCTGATGAATCCAGGGGTATTGGTTGGCGGGATACTCATCCGCCAGCGTGACGACGTTGTCCCCTTCTCGCCAGTCCAATCCCTCGGCCACCAGATTGATGCCTTCGGTCGTGCTGTGGACGATGGCGATCTCATCAGGATGGGCGTGGATCATCTCGGCACAGCGGTGGCGGAGCCTTTGGATTTGTCCGTTCCACTGGCCCCAGCAAACGTCCCCTTCCTCGCAGGCCTCGCGGGCCCAGTCAACCAGCGCGGCCGCAGATGCCTTTGGCAAGGGGGCGACCGACGCATGGTCAAAGTAGGCCCACTTGGCCGCAATCGGCATCTGTGCTCGGAGGGCGTCCCAGCGAGGGTCAAGCAAGCTCATTTCCTATCCTTTACTCGTCGGAAGGGGGGCGAACTCCGACAGCGGCGGCGAGCTGAAATCGTCCATTCGCAGCTTTGACGGCGGGCGGTGCATCCTCCTTGCCGCCGGTTTCCAACACTGCCTGCGCGGGGCGAACGTTGCCGAGCTGGAAAGGAAGTTCGTAGCAATAGTCCCGTCCCTGGGAAGTGAAGACGCGGACGCGGATGCACCAGCGAATTTTGACCAGCACTCCCTCGTAGCTGAGGGGACTGTTCGGCAGCACGACCTGAAACCGGCGATGCTCGCCGAGCGCGGCGTCGGGAGTGTTCTCGGCAGTGAACCGCTGGAAGAGGTGTATCCCTAGGTCCTCGTCTCCCTTGCCCTCCGTGTACCAGGCTACGGAGAACTCGACGGCCCGCAGATCATCGGGTCCCACGGCGTCGATCTGGTATTCACCCGTGAGCGTCTCTCCCGGCCAGTGGATCGCCGCCCGGTCATCGATGCGCAAAGCGATCAGGGGGATGTTCATGGCTTGGAGAGCGCCGAGGGATAGACGATCAAGGGAAAGCTGCGCTCAAAATCGGGCCAGCCGGAGATCTGGCCATGGACTACCAGCTTCCATTGAACCTCGTTGTGATCCGACCTGAAAGAGTGCATCGAGTCGGGGGGAATCTCGATCTGCGCGGATTGTTCAAAAGACAGGCCTGGAGGAATTTCAAAGTTTTCCCGTTGGAGAATCGGCTGTTCGAACACCCGCCGCTGTTCCGTGCGCGTATCGGTCCCCTGCCGATAAACCGCGATTTCTTCGCACACCAGCTGGACGAGCAAAGACTGCATCGCCAGCCGCCCCCCCTGCGAGATCAATACCTGGCACGCCATTCCGGGGCGCAGAGGATGGTCGGAAATCTCCACCTGGGTCGGTCCAACGCCTGTCGCCGTCAGCAACTCGCGAATAAACAAATAGATCAAAGCCAATCCCGCCGCGGCAAAGGGACCAATGAAGAGCGCCAGCAACCACCAGGGCTGTCCGCGCAGGTAACTTCCGATCGCCAACGTCACGAACACGGCGACAATAGCGTTCCAGCCGAGACATAGCGCCAGCAGGGTGAACAACCGCCAGCCTTGAGAGGTGTTGATCGGCAAACGAAATCGGAGCCGGGTGCCGGGGCTATTGGTGGCGTTGGCCACCTGCGGCACGGTTGGGAATTGTGGCTGGCCGTGGGTTTCGTTCAAAAGGTCAAGCTGCCGAGCCAGGTGCGATGTGGCGGCCTTATGTTCGTCCGATTTACCCCAGTGATACAGCGTCAACCCAAGTCGCACGCCGCCAATCAGAATAAACGCGACTGGCAACAGCAGCAGCAGCCAGAACCACCACGCATAGCCCCGCACCAATACCACCCGCTCCGGATCAACCGGATCGTACCAGATGGGGTAGGTCTTCCCGATCTCGAAGCGGTCGATGACGGCTTGTTTTTCTTCGCGTCCGCTGGAGTACTCGCGCCCCGTACCGAAGTGTACATCGTAGGCCCATTTCTCGAACTTGCGGCCGCTCGCTTCATAGCGGACCTTGATCTGCGGGCGGTAGACCGTTCCCTCGCTGGTGGAATCGGAGGCGACAAACTTCTCCACCACTTTCCCTTCGGTCTCGACGTAGCTGTGATTGACCCTCCATTCAGGAACGACCAGAATGGC
>JALHPA010000325.1 GCA_022842745.1 Pirellulales bacterium | reverse complement strand
TCAGTCGATCGCGATACCAGCGGGCCTCGACCGCTATGAAACGTCGGTGCCGTTCATGGCCAACGGCGTTCAGATCCAGGTCAACGTTCTGGCGTCGCTCGACCGCACTTCACGGGAGTTGAAGCTGACGTTGACCACCATTGATCCTGCCACGGGCTGGCTCCCGGAAGACCCGTCGACCGGCTTCCTCTATCCCAACGACGCGAATCACCGGGGCGAGGGATCGATCAGCTACAGCGTGGCGCCCAAGACCGGCGTGCCATCGGGGACCGTGATCCAGAATCGGGCCAACATTTTCTTCGACTATAACGACCCGATTCTCACTCCCGTCGTTTTCAACACGCTGGACGCTTCCGCGCCCACGAGCGCCATAGCTGCCCTTCCCGCGACGACGACGGGTGAATTCACGCTCCAATGGGCTGGCCAGGATGAAGCGGGTGGTTCCGGCATTGGCAGCTACGACCTCTACGTGTCGCAGGATGGCGGCCCGTTCACATCGTTTCTGAGCGGCACGCAAGAAACCTCGATGAAGATGTTGGGGGAAGTCGGCCACACGTACGCTTTCTACAGCATTGCCCGCGACAACGTGGGCCATGTCGAGGCGCCTCCGGCCGCGCCCGACGCCCGGATCACAGTTGTGGACAATGTCGCCCCGCCTGCGCCGGCATCGGGGCTGACGGCTGTACCGGTGGCGGCAAACCGGATTCGGCTGAACTGGCTGGATAACTCGGCCAACGAGACCGGTTTTAAGATCGAGCGATCAACGGACGGGGTCAACTTTGTCACGCTCTCCACCGTGGGGGCGAACGGAACGACCTTTGACGATGTCGGAGTGGGAAGCTACCTGCCGTATACCTACCGCGTGCGCAGCTACAACCTGGCAGGCGATGCGGCCGCATCCAACCCGGCGGGGACGTCGACCACACTGACTACACTAACCGGAACCGCCGGACCGGACACCTACCATATCCTCCGTTCAGGAGACCTGTTGCAGGTGTTTGAGAACACCACCCCGTTGGGAGCGCCAACCTATTACGCTCCGATTGCGCAGGTCCCGACTTTGACCATCAGTTCTCTGGGAGGGGACGACGTCTTCAATGTCTCTCCGGGCGCAGGGGTGTCGCTCGGTACGGGGCTTGTTCTGCTGGGTGGCGAGGGACTCAACACCCTTCATGTGAACAGTGGATCGGCGACGATTTTGGCCGAGGCAACCGGGAGCTTGGAGAGTCGGGTGGCGGCTGGTGCCAGCTACACGACTTCCCGCCTGCGGCAGCGGGGCTTGTTCTTACTGGGCGAAGGGGCGACGGTGCAAGTGTCGGCGAATGGAGGGCCGGACGGGCTGGTAGTGCTGGAGGAGTTGTCGATCGCCAATGGCGGCAAACTGGATCTGAACGACAACGATCTGGTGTTGGCCTACAGCACTTCGTCTCCCGTGACGACTGTTCACCAGCAGATTGTCAACGGATTGTCGGGGGCTGCAAATCTGCCGCGCATTTCCAGCACAGCGGGCGCAGTCGCCACGGATACGCTGCACGTGGCGTTCGACAACGCTGGAGCGAGGGCGCCCGAGTGGCTGGGCTATCCGCTTGTGGGAACCAACCAGGTGATCGTCAAATACACCTACTTTGGCGATCTGAATCTGGATGGCGAGGTGGATGCCCGCGACTACCTGGCAATCGACAACAATTTTGGCAGTGGAATGACGGTGATGACAGGGGACGCCAACCTGGATGGGCAGGTGGACGCGGCAGATTACTTCCAGGTAAACAACAATTACGGCAAGGGAAGCACTGTTCCGTTGGCGGCGTTGAAAAGAGATTCCGTCGTGAGCCACGACGTTCTCGGATTGCCCAGGGTATCAGACCTGCTCGCACCGGCGGCCGAGGTTCGCTCTCCAGAGATTGGAATGGCACTGGCAAAGGAGGATGCCGCCGACCGCTTGGATATGGAAGCACTGACCTGGTCCTGGCTTGCACTGGGCATTTCGCGAGAGAATGACGAAGCGGAGGAACTCGCTGCCAAGCGCTGGCGTGAAACATGGGACGCCGGATTGCTCGCCGAGCTGGCTCTCCGCACGAATTGAGGCGGGAGTGGAGGACAATGGCCAAGAGGATTAAACGTGTTCGTTCCGTAAAGTTCGATCGGGGGTTGCTGGGGCGGGAGTTGAGCGGCGCAAGGACGTCCGGGTGGCGTGAGAGCGGCGCTCGACCGACCGGGGCCGGCAGGCCGAATCGGCGCATGGCCGTCACCCGGCGGCCCGGTGGCCGGTTTTGAATCGTCCGGGACCCGGCCGGGTGAAATCGGCGCATTGGCCGGTTTTGGCGCGGCCGGATCGGCCGCCTGAATGTGTCGCGACACCGTGTCGCGATGCACTTCCAGCGCCTTGGCGATCCGCCGGGCGGACCAACTTTGCGCATGTAACGAAAGTATCGACTGTACGATCGCCATCTTGAGACAATTCGCCATGACAGGCCTCCTTCCGCGGACAAGCCGCTAGAAGGCCCTTAGGTCGAATTCCTGGTTCAAAATGGCCGGTTCTCATGCGCCGATCACTGGCCCAATTCAAGCGCCGACTGACACGGCGCCACCGTGAACGGAATGTCCGTGATCCCCAGCGTCCGCATCAGCGCCCCCATTTCCATCCGGCTGTTCGGCACCAGGTGTTTCACCTGCGACAGCATCCGCCGCTGCCGCTCGTCGTAGCCGGAAACGAGCCGATTCTCCCGGTCCGCCCTCCACGCTTCCCTCTACGATCTTTCAATTCGCTTGTTTCCACACGGCAGGGGGATCGTACGGTGACAGTTGGCCCTTATCCAACCGCCCGGATGATCGGTCGATTTGACCGTATTTCGCTGTTGGCCGTTTCTTTAGCCTGGGGAAAGTGGGCACACGCCGCCTTCGGTTCCGTTTGGATTATTTCGCCCGAAATACCCGGAGGGCGGGCCAACAATCTGCCAACAATTTGCCACGGCTCGTCCGGCAAAGTTACCCAGCGCGTGTCCCCGGACACCGTCGAGGGGACGGTGAGTGCCCCACTGGCATCCGTTATAGCGCACTTATAGGTATCTGACCCTGCCTCGTTTCGGCCGTTGCGGCCGCGGCACCGGTTGCAATTGGTTGGCCAATGCCACCCCGTTCATCGATCCGGCTACCGCGCAGCCGACCAGGCAATCGAGCCAGTGGTTGTCGCCCCGTTCGGGACGCTGCTTCCACTCGTCGACCGTCCGACCACGTCCCTCGGTCTTCACGCGGTATTCCGCCGACAGGTGCTCGGCCAGCAAACGATGCGGATCGGGGCTTTCGCCGAAAAGCGACAGGCAGCCCCGATCTCCCATCGCAACCGCGAGTCGGGCATGCACGAACGATTTCCAATAGTTCGTGTCGTAGACCACGTGCCGGACCGCCCGTTTCCCCTGGACGCTGGGAGTGCGCCAGTTCAGCCCCAAAAGGTCCCCAGGCCGGCGCTTGTATTCGGAGAAGGGTTGGCTCGACGCTCCCACGAATCGCCCGTGGCTGGGCATAACGATCCCACCGTGCGCCGATTGCCGGCAGAACTGATAGACCACGTCGGTCGACGCACCCCAGTTGGCATCGATCAAGCAGCGTTGGATTCGCAACATGGCCCCGTCGTCCCGTCGCCATTCGCGCCTCAAATACTCGCCAGTCAGCCGCTCGAGCCCCGCATAGATCGCCCCTTCGAGACCGCCCGTCTGGGTCACAAGCGCCAACGTCGAGCGGGCGTCGCGGAGCGTGAAGTAGGGGCGCTTCTGGTCGGGGTAAGCGCCGTAATCGACGACGTACCCGGTGAAGTCGTTTTCCCAGGCGGTCACGACGAAGAATAACAGCGTTGCCTGCACATCCACAAACATCGTCAGGTGGTTGGCTCCAATGGGGACCGCGCCGCGCGGCATGCGGTTGACTTTGGAGGCGATCTGGTCGGCTGAGAGTCCGTTGTCGCTGGCCGCCTCGGCAGGCAACGGTTCATTCTGGTACTCAGCAAAGAACGCGGCTTCATCCTGCAGCCTCAGATTCATGGCATGCTGCGTGGCCGAGAGTTCATCGTGATTGAACCGCTCCGGCCAGGCCACCTCCGCGCCGGCGTCCATCGCTTCCCGATGGGCGGCGTAGAATTCCGTGGCCAAGTGCAGATCGCCGTGATTCCGCAGACTCTCGCCGCGGAGTTCCCCGTACCGCTGCCAAAGCTTCTCGTCCGTGGGAAACGAGTACACCATCTTGGTCCGCTCGCCGTTCCATTCCGGATGCTTGTCGCGCGAGAGAATGTTGTCCGCCATGTCGCTGGGGCGGATCACTGTGCAAGGCATGATGCCGCTGATCTTCTTGCCTGGCCCCGCCAGGCCCAGAATCGCTCCTGCCAGGATCCCTTCGCGGGTAGCGCACTGCGAGAGCGACCGGGCGGATTCGTCGGTCTGCGGGTCATCCAGCACCACCAGCGAGGGACGCACCGTATGGCCGTCGGCCCGCTTGTATTTCATGCCGCGAATGCGTCCCGTGATGCCCGCTACCTTGATGATCGCCGCGCTCGCGGCGCTGCCAGGCATCGTGGGCAGGACGACCTCACGGGCGGTCCAGCCGATATGGGTCCGTTCCCCTTTGTAAAGCTGGCCATTGCAGCGATTGGCGATCCCGTCCAGACACTGGATCGGGAACACCACCTCGGGGAAGTCCGCCAGGAGCAGTTCGTTGCCGTCGAGCTCCATCTTGATGGACTCGAGCATATCCATCGCATGCCCCTCGTCGGAGCCGATCAGGCACACGAATTGTCGATGGCCGTTGAGCACTGCCCAGATGCAGGCGCACTCGCAGATCGT
>JALHPA010000324.1 GCA_022842745.1 Pirellulales bacterium | reverse complement strand
CGCGTTTCATCTAAAGCAATGGCATGTCGGGCATGAGCGACCTTCGGGCTCAGATCGGTGTCATAGAACTTCATGCGGGGCGCGGCCAAATGGAACGGCCTCCACCATCTTGCGCCCGGGAGGCCAATCTCACTTCGAATACGAAACCAAGTATGAACGACCGCAGCTCCGGCCACGAGCGCGGCGGTAAGAGCAAGGAACCAACTCCAGAAGCTTCCCCAGAGAATGGCGAGCACACCGCTCAACGCCGCAAGCAGCGTTATCAAGACCACGGCAAATCCGACAATTGCAGCGGGATTGGCCAATGAGGCAACCGTATCGAAGACGCCGATGAAGTGCGGATAAACATTTGGTTCGTCCGAAAGCTCGCTACTGCTCGCTAAATATTTCGCGCGGAAGCGACGACCTAACTCTCGACGCTGAGCTAGCAATTCTTTCTGCCGCGCCGTCGCGTCGTGTTCTTTTCGCGACTCAGTATGCTGATACACAAGCTTAACAGCTTCCTTTGCGATCTTACGCGCGCCGCTCCTACTGTAATTGAGCGGCTGCCCGTCGGCCCTTCCGGTGGGAACGCCACATAGCGTCAATACTGCCGAGAGGCACCTGACGGTATACGCGCCTCGGCTAAACCCAAAGAGGAAGATCCTATCGCCCGGCCTCCAAAGGCGAATGATTTCGGCATAGCAGTCTATGATATTCCCCGTGAGCCCAAGACCGGTTGCTTGACTGGCCAGGTTGTAGAAAAGTCGGCAGGACGTGCCTACAAAGCCCAAATTGCTGCCCGACGGCAACGTCCCCAGCCCTGGATCATAAAACGCTAACTGCTCGTTTGGGTCTATGGGCGAGTCGGGCCCGCATCTAGTGGCTCGGAATAGCTTGTAGATATTTGAGCGGTTCTCATCGAAGGACACGCCGCCACGTTGGCCCGTACCGTCGGAGAAGATCACGATGTTCTTCGGCATGGTCTGCATTCTCCAAGTAAGTTTGCTCAAACTTCAGCTGGCAGCGGAAGGAATTTTTCGGCCGGTCCAGACAGAAACATCGCAGCTATCCCAGCTCCCTGGGAGTCAACGGCGGCCGCTGCTGCTGGCACTAGCTCCGCAACTGCGCGGGCGTAATCGTCCATTCTGATCTTGGGAATGAAGAGCGGCGCATCGACTCTGGTGACCGAGGGAGGGCCGAGCAATAGACGGGCTTGGTTCGTCGCCGATAACGACTGCAACCTCATTGCCGCTTCAATAACGTTTCTCCAATGCCAGAGTCCGCCTCTGGTCACTTGCGCACGTGATACAGTATATCTGTCGTCACCACAGCCAAGGCTGAGTATATCAATCTGATCGCGAGAGAGGTCGAACGACGTAAGGGCTTCTACAAGCGCAAGCATTATCGGGTTGTTGGCCCAAACACCGCCGTCAACAAGTGTGAAACCCTGGTGTTCTAGCGGCCGGAAGTAGCTAGGCGCAGCGGCGGTTGCCAGGCCAACCGTAACCATTTTTTCTAGGTGATCGGTCGCAAAATCGGGATGATGCCTAGTCTTATATACATACACTTCGCTGTGCGTACCTTCAAATGCGGGGACACATAAGCGAACTCCCGATTCTCCCAAGCGCTTCACGCCCAGCGAGTGTTCGAGCAGCGTTTGCAATGCGTCTCGGTCATAGAGGTATCGAACGAAGTGCTGCTTATCGCGAATGAAAGATCCTATGCGGCCCAGGGGAGGGAAAACCTCTCCGCCACGTTCGACGTAGACGTCGCGTAGTTCAGACGCGAGAAGTCCGGCTCCAAGTCCCAAGGCGATAATGCCGCCAGTTGAGGTGCCGGCCACAAGGTCGAAATAAGAACTGATTGGAACCCCGCCGGTGAACCGATGTTCCAACTCGGCCAGGACTGCTGCCGGAAATATCCCTCGGATGCCGCCGCCATCAATGCAAAGGATGCGGAAACGCCGATCTTTCGGCCAAGCCTGTGGAACTCGGCGGTAAGGAATTGCTCCCGCCGAGCGTGGCTCTCCGGGTTCAAGTCGTCTTCCATTCGCCATTCGCTTGGCCTTTCTGGATGTCTCCCTCCGCCCTTCCATTCACCCGACAGCACCCACTCCTCGTGGAAGAAAAGCCATCGGATGGTCCAGGGCACAATGCGATCGGCAAGAAACTCGTCGGGGCGCCAACGATCTTCTACCGGATCGTAGATACAGAGTTTTGGAAAGTCCGGATGGCGCCCGTAGCGGTAAACGTGCTGCGGAGGCTCACCGGTCCCTCGCGGATCCGCTCCGATCGGGGGATCCATCACGAACACGCCAACATAAGAGTTTTCGATCCCGAAGCTGCCGAAGTTCCGCCGGGCGAAGTAGACTATTCGGACTCGATAGGTCTGGCAGACCGGCGTGAGCGTTCCCTCCCAAACCCCAATCCAACCGGCGTGCGCGACGAGCCGGAACTGTGGATATTTTTTCCGCAAGTACCGATCTTGTTCGTCGACGAGAAGTGGGATCATTTGTCACCCCACGGGCTTGCATTCGGCGTAGCTAAAGCACCTGTAGGTACAGCGGCCGATCCAAGGGCCGGGATCGAGCCCGTACGAGCGATATGAAAGCTGCGACCCGCCTCGGTATCCTTGACATGCTGGTCAGCAAATTTGCGGATCGCTTCTCGGGCGGGACGCTCTCCAAAGAGCCCTTCTAAGATCCGCTGCATCTCCTGCAGCGGAACGCCTTCCTGAAGACGACGCAGTTCGTGGACGAAGCCGCGAAGCTCCTTGAGGAAAATCCGCTGATCGGAATCAGTGCCGGGCCAACGGTCGGTGAAAACGTCCTGCTCACAGGTGGGATTCACTTCATGGACGAGTGAACCGAAACGTTCCGCCGCCACCAGAATGGCGATCATACTCTCTACCTGATGGATGAGTTCATCCGCTAGCGTGCGCGTCTGATTTGCGTGCTGGCCAACATAGAGCGCCAGCAAAACGGAGGGGGGCATACGCCGGTTCGGATAGTGGCGATCATAGAGCAAGCCGCGCCAACGCTTGATCAATTGGAGCGCGATGAGAGCCCGGGATTTCCGGTATATGGGCATCTGCGGCGGCACAGGTTCCGCATCGGCCTTCGCGAGCACTTCGAGCCGCATCCGGTCGTAATCGAGCGAAGCCTTTTCGAAATAGGTGGCGAAAATCTCGTCAGCAGGAGTGCGAATGTTGAACCACTCACCGAACCCATAGGGATTGGCGAACAACGTCTGCTTGGGGACCGAAGGGTCAGACGGTTTGGAGTGGAAAATGCAGCTGACCTTCTCGTTCAGTCCAACGAGACGGACTGCCGGTGTGACGTCGAGGTGCATGCCATCATAGTGGATGGTGCTACAGCGTGTTTTGCGCTCGGCCTTTGCGTAGTACCGTGAGCCCGGCTCTCCACGAATGGCCTTATGCAAGGTTGACAGCGCGGCTTCCGGGTCAACCTGCGGACCCCAGTCGACTTGCGCGACAACGTCGATATCGAAATCGGCCTCGGTGGTGTGGCGTGCCGTCGTGGCCCCGATCATGAAGCCACCTTGGGGATACATCAGCTCGACCCGTCCATGCAGAACGCTGTCTGGGCGGTCGAGCCAATCGCTCACGGCCTCATAGTGATCGACGGCCTTCTGATAATCACTCGGGGGGAGCTGAATTCGGACAGCAATGTCGGCAAGCATGACATCGAGCGTGCTGTAGGTCGCGGTTTCGCGCAGAAAACGGTCCGAATAATTCATGACACCCTCCTGGCCCTGCTGTCGGGCTGATGAGCATGAATCCAGAGAATCTTTGTGGCGTCAATAGTCACATTATTTTGTGCTTATTAAGCACGATTGTGATTGTCGTTGACAATCAGAAGGGCGCGAGGCAAACATTTTGCGTGGCGCACAACCCTATAAATATTGCTTTCGGCACCGTGGTTGCTAAGCGCCGCGAGGGTCTCGGCATGACGCAAGCCGAATTAGCCAGCCGAGCGGGGATGTCTCGTGCATCCATCGCGAACATCGAAAAGGGGCGTCAAAACGTACTTCTTCATCACGTTTATCTGTTGGCGCATGCGCTGGAATTCCCCCGAGTAGGCGATCTCTTGCCTGCTCGTCCGAAGGCGGCGTCGCCGAGTCCGTTACTCGTCAAAAGCAATACGGACACTCTTTCCGCCAAAGACGCAGACGAGGTGACTAGTTTCGTCGAAAGCCTTGTTGCTGCGCACGAATCGAAGGCCCGCTCGTGAATCAAGCCAATCCTCAATCTGCTCGCCGTGCAGCGGAGAAAATCATCGACGAGTTCGAAGTACGCTCGGCGCCCGTACCGATAGAGAAAATTGTGAAGGCGATGGGCATAACACTTCAGTATGCTCCCCTGGCGGACGATCTCTCGGGAATGGCCTACGTCAAAGACGGCTTAAAGATAATCGGCGTCAACGCTCTTCATCATCCTAACCGTCAACGATTTACTATTGCTCATGAATTGGCACACCACGTGCTCCACGCATCCGAGATAACTGGTGCAGTGCACGTGGATAAAAGCTTCCGAGTGCTTCATCGCGATCAGCTAGCGGCGCAAGGTACGGAGCCACTAGAGATTGAAGCGAATGCCTTCGCTTCTCAGCTTCTGATGCCGGAACAGTTTGTGCAGTCGGCGGTGGGAGACGCCGGCCTGGACCTCGACGACGATCAAGCTATCGAGGGTATAGCAAAGAGATTCAAAGTAAGTACGTCCGTGGTTCGCAATCGACTAAGCGTTAACTGGTAGGCGGAGATTCCTTTCTATGAGCTACGTCTTTTTCGACACGGAAACGACGGGACTCGTACCAGCTTTCGACCAAATAGTTCA
>JALHPA010000323.1 GCA_022842745.1 Pirellulales bacterium | reverse complement strand
ACACCTTGACGGTACTGACCGCCGTTGAGTCCGCCGCGCGGGTTCTCGCAGGCAACGTCGCCCCCGGTTTCCAAACCCCGTCGCGCGCCTTCGGCCCCGGCTACATCCTCGAATTCCCGGACTGCGATCTGCAGTGGATTGAGCCGCCGCATGCTCACTGAGCAAGCGTAAACTCGGGCAGTGGAATCGCGCGAGCGCCGGTCACTTTTGCGGCTGTACGAGCAGCACTTTGCCTTGCCGTTGGTAGGTGAGTCCGGCCGGTTCCAGGGTCGCCTTCAGCAGTTCGTCCTCGGAGACGTCCTTGACATCCACCCGCACCTCCGTCTCCAGCGACTTCCCCGCCGCCGCGATCGCCGCGTCGTCGGTCCGGATCGTCAGATCCAGCCGCGTTCCCAGTTCCCGCAACAGCCGCCCCACCGGCATCGCGATTTGCAGGCGATAGACCTTCCGCCCTTCTTTGGCCGTCGTCTTCCGCGATGCCCCCCCCGGATTTGAACCCCCTCCGGTTGTCCCCCCGGCGAGCGCCTCAGCCACCAACTCCTGATCTTCGACCGGCCCAACGACCGACAGTCTGCCGGATTCTGCCGTGATTTCCGATCGCGGAAACAGCGGCTGTAATCGAGCGGCCGACATCGCGGCGTTCGCGGTCTTGTGGAACCGCGACACGGCCGCCGTTTCTGGCCACGGGACCAGCCGCACTCCCTTCCCTTCCAGGTCGAACTGGAATGTCAACCCAAATTGCACGGCGATCAAAGACATGCGGTCCACTTCCAGCATCGGCGGCAGGGCGATCTCCGGCCAAAGATCGTGCTCGATCGCCTCTGGATTCTCGACCTTTAGCCCCGCCTCCTGGGCCGCAGCGACAAACAGCTCCCGCGGGCGAGAAAACGCCGGCCAATTGGCGCCAATCCGCCCGGCGGATTTTTTCCCGCCCCCTTCTAGCGCGGCGAACTCGTCTCGCCGCAGTTCCATCACCGTGCGTAGCCGCTCCGCCTCAGCCGCGGGACCGAGGTAGGCCACATCCCCCACCCGCGACAGCCCCAGTTTGAGCCTCGCTGCCAAAGTCGACAGCGTGCCACCGAGCGAGTTCCCTTGGGCGCTGAATTCTACCTTTTGATCCGGGTCGACCCGCCGATCGAGCACGATCGTTACGTGATTCGCCTCCGCCAGCCGCATCAGGGCCGGTCGCAGCGGCAGATTGCTCCAGGTCACGCCCACCGGTGCGTCGAACCGACGCCCGGCCGAGGATCGCGGTGGCGAAGCGCCCTTTGGCTCGGCCCCGTCGGCCACGCCGCACGCCCGAAACAACAAAAGCGCCCCCCACGTACACCAAAGCACCGCCAAAACACCGGCCGAAAAGGCTAATTCTCGCCTTCCTTTGCCAAGCCGACGACGGTGTTTCGTTGCCATCTCCATTTTGCCAGTTTAACTGCCGTCCCGCTCCGATTACACTGAGAATTGTGCCCTTGCGGGCGGTTGAGCGGACGCGTCGCGTGTGGGTGACGCCCCCGCAGCCAAATGCGGCACTGGCTGTGAATCGACGAATCCTTGCCTCAGCCCCGGCGGCCGTCCGGTCGCGGTGGGCGCGGGAGTGCGGAATATGCATGGCGAATCGGCTCGAAGTCCCGTTTTGAATGAGCTCTACGACCAGTTTCTGGCCGATGAGGACGCGGCCGCCTTCGTCCATCGCGTTTCCCAGCGCTATCAACCCTCCACGATCGAACGACTCGTCTCGCATAGTTCGCGCATGGTCCGCCGGGCTGCCGTCCTGGCGCTTGGCTACCTGGGCGATTACGAAGTCAACGCCTGCTTGGGCAAAGCCCTTACCGACGCTGATCGCGGCGTTCGCCTGCTGGCGGAAAATGGCATCCGCTCCGTCTGGTGCCGACTTGGCACGGAAGAACACCGCCGCGAAATCACCGCCGTTGTCCACCTCAACGGCAGCAAGCAGTTCGAGGAGGCCCGCGGCCGAGCCTCTGACTTGATCGCCGATGCCCCCTGGTTCGCCGAAGCCTGGAACCAGCGGGCCATCGCCAATTACTGCACCGATCGCTATCGCGAGTCGATCGACGATTGCCGCCAGGCGCTCGAAATCAACCCCTACCACTTCGGCGCCGCGGCAGGCATGGGCCAGTGCTACCTCAAATTGGGCGAACAAGCCTCTGCCCTGGAGGCGTTCCGCCGCGCGCTCAAGCTCAACCCCGGTCTGGAGGGGGTCCGCGCCAACGTCGTCTACTTGCAGCGATTGCTCAAGCGGTCGTAAGCTGACGGGGAAAGCCACGGGCGCTCGGAGCCATTCTCCGCCAGCTTGGTCGCCCGCGAGCTCAATTGCCCGGTAGCTTCACCGTCCGCGTTCAGCCGGCATCCAAGGCAGGTATCCGCCGTGCTTGAGATCATCGCCCATCGCGGCTCGTCTTATCAGGCGCCGGAGAACACCCTGGCCGCGGTGCGGTTGGCATGGGCCGAGGGGGCCGACGCCGTCGAGGCCGACTTTCGCCTCACCGCCGACGACCGGATCGTCGCTTTGCACGACGCGACACTCCGCCGCACCGCCGGTGTCGATTGGAAGGTCGTCGACTACGCGCTCGACGAGCTATCCACGCTCGACGTGGGCGCTTGGAAGCACCCCTTCTACACTGGCGAACAAATTCCCACCCTCAAACAAATGCTGGCCATTCTTCCCGCCGGCAAGCGCTTCTTTGTCGAACTGAAGACCGACGGGAAAATCGTCCAGGAACTGGCGCGGGTGGTGGAAGCCTCCCCTCGCCCCAGCCAGGTCGTCCCCATCGGCTTCTCGCTCAATCTGATGCGCCAAGTGAAACAGGCCCTCCCGATGTGCTCCGTGTTCGGTGTGTTCGAATTTGAAACCAACCCGGCGACCGGAGCGGTCCGACCCACGGCCGAAGAGATCGTCCTCCGCGCCCGCGATGCCGGACTGGACGGCGTCGACCTGGACGCGACTGGCCCGCTGGACGCTGAATTCGTCAGCGAACTGCGACGCGCCGAACTGCAGATTGCCGTTTGGACGGTCGACGACCCGGTTCGTGCCCGGGAGTTGCTCGCCGTCGGCATCGAATCGATCACCACCAATCGCCCCGGCTGGCTGCGGCAAGAACTCGCCTCCTGAGCCATCGACCGCGCCCCTTGACCCTACCTTACTCCCTTTTTTCCGCCCACGGCCGGCATGCCCCCACCCACTGTGCTGATCCTGGGGGCTGGAATCAACGGCGCGGCCCTGGCGCGGGAGCTGGTCCTGAATGGCGTTTCCGTTGCCGTCGTGGACGAGCGCGATCTTGCCGCCGGTACGACCGCCTACTCGACCCGTTTAATCCACGGCGGCCTGCGCTATCTTGAGCACGGTGATTTTCCCCTCGTGCGCGAATCGCTTGCCGAGCGCACCCTCTGGCTCAAACTGGCCCCGCAGTTCGTCCGGCCGCTGCGCATCGTCATCCCCATCCGCTCCCGCTGGCGCGGCCTGGCCTCCGCCGCCGCGCGGTTTTTCCGCTTGCCCCGCCTATTGGGCAAATCCGCCCCCCCGCGCGGACTGTGGACCATTCGCGCCGGACTTTGGCTATACGACAAGTTTGCCCGCGATCCGAGCCTTCCGCGTCATCGTGTGCTTTCGCTCCCGCACCCGCAGGCGCCGCCGCTCGACCCGCACGCCTATCCTTGGCTGTGTGAATACACCGACGCCCAACTCACCTACCCAGAACGTTTCGCCCTGGCGCTCTTGGACGACGCAGCCGCCGCCGCCCGCGAGCGCGGGGTCGATTTTCAGCTTGATACGTACCACCGTGTCCGCCGCGACGGCGCCAGTTTTGAAATCGTCCCCGTTGAAGCCTCTGGCGACGAGAACCGCTCGGGCGGAGTTCGCCTCGCGCCGGTCGCCGTCGTCAACGCCACCGGCGCTTGGGTCGATTTCACCCTGCAATCCCTCGCCATTGATGCCCCGCGACTGATCGGCGGCACGAAGGGAAGCCACTTCGTCACCGGTCACGCCCAGTTGCGCGACCTTTTGGCGGACAGCGGAATGTATCTGGAAGCCGCCGACGGCCGCCCGGTTTTTATCCTCCCCTGGGCCGGACAAACGCTCGTCGGCACTACCGATGAGCCGTTTTTAGGCGACCCGGATTCGGCCGTCGCGAGCGCGGCCGAGTTGGAGTATCTGCTGGGGGCGGTCAACACCGCATTGCCGCAAGTGCGCCTCACTCGCAGCGACATCTTGCTGCACTACAGCGGCGTCCGCCCGCTCCCCTTTACGCGCGGGACCGACCCCGCCGCGATCGCCCGCGGGCATTGGCTGGTGGAGCAACCCGGCGCGCCGCTCCCCTGCTTTTCGCTCGTGGGGGGCAAACTGACCACCTGTCGCTCGCTGGCCGAGACGGCCGCGCGGCAGATACTGGCCCGCGTAAATTGGCCGGTCTCGGCCGACAGCTCCAACCGCCCTCTGGTGGCGGCCCCCACCCTCCAACCGTCGCAACCAACGCCGGACAGAGCACAGCCCAGCGACAACTTCGACCCCTCAGCCATCGCCGCTCGGCTGGGCTGCTCGCCTGCTCAGGTCTCCGCCGCCTGGCCGCTGTTCGGCGAGCGGACGGAAGCCGTTTTCCGCGCGGCGGCCGAACAGTTCCACTCCGCATCCCCTCCCTCCACTCAGTCCTCCTCCCCGCCTGAAGACTCCATGCCGTGGACCAACTTGGACGGAACGTCGCTGCCGCTCTGCCTGGCCCGCTGGGTAATCGAACACGAGCACGTCCGCCGGCTGGAAGACCTGATCGAGCGGCGGCTGATGCTGCTCTACCATGAGCCTCTCACCGCCGCCTGCCTGCGGCAATT
>JALHPA010000322.1 GCA_022842745.1 Pirellulales bacterium | reverse complement strand
ACGGGAGCACGGTGGTGAGCGGCGTGACCGCCGACCTGAACGTGGACTTGGGGTTGGGGGACGATACGGTCGCGATCGACAATACGTTTCTGGCGGGAGTGCTGGCCGTCACCACCGATGAGGGGAACGACACGATCGTGATCGCGGAGTTTAACCCGGTGTCGCCCGCAAAGGATTTGATCATCGACTCTGGCGACGGGAACGACGTCATCTACGTCGATAAGACGATCTACAATACGTTCGTGGTGGGGACGCTGACGATCAACGGCGGTTCGGGGAACGACTTCATCTCGGTGTACGGGGCGTCGGCGTTGGGGACCGGAGGGGTGTTCTTTTCCGGGGGATTTTACGCCAACGGCGGCACGGGGAACGACACGCTGCGATTTGAAGGCGTGACGAGCGCGCGGAATATTCGGCTGTACGGCGACACCGGCGCCAATATTCTGCAGGTGATCCAGTCGTCGGCGGTGTCTTACGTGACGATGGAGTCGAGCTATACGCAGAACCTGCTGGGCGAGGCGGGGAGCAATACTTTCCAGGTGGACATTGTTTCGGCCTATGGAATCACGATCAGCGGCGCGACGATGCCGAACGATCCGGGGGGACCGCGTACGAACTCGCTGAGCGTGTCGAACTCGATCTGCCAGACGATGACCATGAGCGGCGGCGTGGGCTCGAGCAATGTGACGGCTTACTCGAGCCGGGTGATCGGCGGAGCGTTCGTGCGGACGGTGGATGGGTTCCAAACACAGACGCCGACCGGAAACCTGTTTATCGGAGGGACCGGCACGATGATCGCGTCGGTGACGTTCAACCGGCCGGCGGCGTTGACGTATTCCAAGAGCGCTCCCGACGGCAACGACACGGTGACATTGACCGGGAATGAGGCGTTGTCGCTGGTGATGAACGGGGCGGACGGGGTGAATCTGCGAACCTTGTTGGGGAACGTGTTCACGACGCAGAACGTGCAGAATTTCTTGTAATCGGCCACGACTATCGTCCGGGAGCAGCGCTGTGCGGCCGTCGCCGGACGCCAGCGTTCGGGCGTGCGATTTTGAAGCGGTCGTAACGCAGGCCGAACGGCTAGCGTATTGTCGAGCGGGCGCGGCGGATTGACGCTGTTAGGTCCGTGTTTGAAATGCGCTAGAATCTTACGGCCGGGCTGTGTTTTTGTCGGATGACGGTTGCTGGGAGTGAAGTGCTCGGTGGCCGGGGCATGCCCGCGAGGCAGGCCCCTTCTTCCCCGCGCGATTCGATGCGCAGGCTTTCGCCGCCAGTGTCGGGCAGAAAGCGGGGAACTTTTTTCCCGCGTACCGCTTGGCACGCGGCAACTTCGCTGCAAGAATTTTGCTTGCCTTCTGTAATTTGCCTTGGCAGACGAGCCTATCGTTCGCGCCATCCAAAATTAGGCCCAACTCTTGAGGAGGTTGCGCATGCGTTCCATCTGTTGGTTTGTGGTGGCGTTGTCTACGGTTGCGATGTCGGTATCCGCCTATGGTCAAGCCCGCGGCCGAGGCGAGGGGGGCAGAGGCGGGGAACGAGGCGGCAGTCCCGAGCGGCGAAGCGGCGGAGCGGCGCCCGGGGGAAATTGGTCGCAGCGGACGCATCAAGGATCACCCACGGCTGCCAGGGGCACGGAGGGGGACACTGGCCGGTTCGGCGCAGGCGCAGGGGACGCCAATCCTGAAGCGCGGCGAGGCGCGCAGTCTGGATCGAATCCGGATGCCGCGGCCGGCGCCGCAGCCGCGAATCGACGACAGCCGACCGCAAGCGGGGCGCAAGGGGCGGCTGCGGGCGCCGCGGCCGCGAATCGGCGGCAACCTCAAGCGACCGGAGCACAAGGGGCCGCCGCTGGCGCCGCCGCCGCAAATCGCCGTCAGCCGCAAGCCACCGGCGCGCAAGGAGCGGCGGTAGGGGCCGCGGCCGCCAACCGGAACAATCCCGCCGTGTCTGGCGCCGCCGGCGCGGCCGCCGGATTTGATGCGGCACAAAATCGATCTCCAAGTCTGACGGGCGCGCAAGGAGCAGCGATCGGCAGCGCGGTGGCGAACTCGTCTGGCTCGTCTGCGTCCGGCACGGCCGCGGCGTATGCCGCAGTGAGGAACAACTATCAGTATCACGGCATCTATGCCGGAGATTGGTATGCCAATCATCCCAATGCCTGGGCTCCGCCGGCGTGGAGCGGCGGAACGGCGTGGTCCGCGCCCACAAACTGGAATGCCGTCGCCTCGTACCTAGGGTCGTCGGCCACCCCGGTCTCCTACAATTACGGAGGTAATGTCAATTACCAAAACGGCGCGGTGATGGTGAATGGTCAGAGTGCAGGGTCGGCGGGCGACTTCAGCCAACAGGCGCTCGACCTGGCCCAGGGTCCAACCAACCCGCCCGATTCCGCTGGTGGCGATCAATGGCTCCCGCTGGGGATATTTGCACTGGTGCGGGATGAAACACAGAACCCGCACTTGATCCTGCAGCTGGCGGTCAATAAGCAGGGAATATTGCGGGGTAATTATACGGACGAAGTCACCGACCATACGCTTGCGATCCAAGGCGCCGTTGATCCGCAAACCTATCGCGCTGCCTGGACGGTTGGCGACAACAAGACCTCGGTTGTCGAAGCGGGGTTGTCGAATCTGGTGCAGGGAGTGGCGCCGGCTTTGATCCACAAGAATGGCAAAACGGACCATTGGCTGTTGGTGCGTTTGACGGCCCCCAAGAAGAGCGATGGGGACGATCGCACAGCGACTCCTGCTCCGGTCGGCGCACCGTAGACGGGATCGCGACGGCACACTGTATTTGCACTGCTCCCGCCGGCGCACAACGTCGGCGGGAGCGGGCAATAGGACTCTCGAAACGCACGGCTCGGTCGTTATTCGGTTTGTGTTCAAGGTGGACTCGCATGATGGCAAAAAGAATCGCGTGGGGGATGGTTCTGGCAGTGGTCATGTTGACCGCGGCCCTTCAATCTCAGGAGCGCCCGGCGGCGGACAAGAAGGGCGCCCGTCCAGGGGCCGCCGCGGGGAGCGCCCCTGCCGCGAACTCGACTGGGAGCGGGAGCGCCTCGGTTGGAGGCGGCAAATCGAACGACGCGAGCGCCGCGGAGCGGGGGGCGATCGAGCAGACGGCGAAGGCGTTTACCGAGGCATTCAACCGGCACGACGCGGCCGCGGTGGCGGCGCTGTGGACGGAGAATGGCGAGTACGTTGATGCACACGGCCAGCGATACGAAGGCCGGGGGGCGATTCAAAAAGAGTACGAGCAATTTTTCGAGGAGCATCCGCAGGCCAAGATCAAGTTCGCGATCGATTCGATCCGGTTACTCGGTCCGCAAACCGCGATTGAGGATGGGCGGGCGATTGTGGAACTGGGGCCGAAAGTAGCCGGGTCGGCGGCCTACACCACGCTGCACACGAAAACCGACGGGAAGTGGCGAATGTCGTCGGTGCGGGACTCGCGCCCGGAACTTCTGGCCGGGGATCATCCCTTGCAGGACCTGGAGTGGCTGGCCGGCGCGTGGGTGGCGGAAGAGGGGGGGGCAAGGATGGAGGTCGAGTGCCGCTGGACGCTGGATAAGCGGTTTTTGGAGAGACGTTATACGGTGCAGCGCGCGGGCAAAGTCGTATCTTCGGGAATGCAGATGATCGGCTGGAGTCCCGAAATGCAGCGCATTCAGTCTTGGATGTTCAGCAGCGACGGCGGGCACGCGACGGGCGTTTGGAGCCCGCGATCCGACGGGTGGGCGATCGAGACCGCAGGAGTCACCGCGGATGGGACGCCGACCCGCGCCCTCAATCTGTTTACACGGTTGGACGAGAATGGACTGGCGTGGAAATCGGTCGAGCGCTCGGCGGGGGGGGTGCGGTTGAGCGACACCGAGGAGTTGTTGTTGAAGCGGGCGAAGGCGAAACCGAACCACAAATGAGCAGTGCATTTTGCCGCCGGACGGCGGACAAGCGTAAGGAGTTTGCCATGCAAAGGCGCACGATTTCCACATTGATTGTGTTGGCGACGGTGATTGGCGGGGGGGTTTCCGGGATCGCCTGGGGACGGGGTTTCGGAGGATTCCACGGCGGGGGCGGCTTTGGGGGGGGGGCGGGCGGAGCTTTGGCGGGGGGGGCGGATTTGGAGGAGGCGGGTTTGGGGGTGGTATGGGCGGGGGGGGCCGGAGTATGGGGGGAGGGGGCTTTGGCGGCGGTGGGGGTTTTGGCGGGGGGGAGCGAGGGCTAGGGGGTGGCGGCGGGGGTGGAGGTGACCGAGGATTTGGCGGCGGCGGGGACGGAGGCTTCGGAGGCAATCGCGGGTTCGGCGGGGGCGGTTCGGGAGAAGGTGGAATGGGGGGCGATCGATTTGGTTCGGCGGGAGGGGGAGGAGAGCGGTTCGGTGGCGGCTTTGGAGGAGCAGGAGGGGCAGGCGGGGCGGGATTTGGCCGGGAAGGGGGCGATTTCGGCCGCGGCTCGGCGGGGGGCGAATTTGGCCGGGGAAATTTCGGGTCGGCCCCTTCTCGCAGTCAGTTGAACAGTTTCCTGGGTTTGCCGTCGGACGAGGGGTTGGGGGCGGGTCGGGGAAACTTGTCGAGTGAATTCAACGTGAACAAAGGCTCGGTCGAGGGGCCGCGCGGGGGGACTGCGGCTGGCGCGTCGGTGGAAGGACCGCGCGGAAACACGGTCGCCAAGGGGGGGGCGGTGGGACCGGACGGCGGCGTAGCAACCGCGGAGGGAGTGAGAGGGGCTGGAGGAGGAACGGCGGCGCGCGGCGCGGCCGTGGGACCGGATGGCCGAGTGGCTGGCGGGGCTGCGGTGCGGGGACCCGATGGTTATGGCGGCGGGCGGGGGTTTGTGGCGGGAC
>JALHPA010000321.1 GCA_022842745.1 Pirellulales bacterium | reverse complement strand
AGAAGGATTCAAGCTTCGATCTCGCCAAATCGCATGGCCACGTCTGGCTGTACTTGCGCAAATGATCGATTGCACATGCGGCATTTCCGATCGCACACCGCCACTCCGTGGTAAAACCCTGCGTCTTGTTCTCATCGGAACCTTCGTGCTGGCTGGCTGCGGCGCCCGACAGGAGAGCATAACCAGGCCAGAGGCCCTCGACCCGCCGGTTTCGCAATCGAATCCCGCGCCAGGCATCAAAACCGCCGATCCCACACCCGTGCCCGACAGCATCAAGCCGCGGGGTGACGAAGAACCCATACAGGCGCGGTTAAGTGCCTCACCGCGACGCCTTCGCCCCGGCGAGACCCTTGAATGCTCCGTGGTTCTGAATGTGGCTGCGCCGTACGAAATCCACTCCCTGGATGCCTTGCCACCCCTTTTCCCGACGCGGCTGGAGCTTGAGCTCCCTTCAGGATTCACGGTCATCGACGATTGGAAATCCCCTGTGCCGGATCGCTCCCTATTGCCGGATGGTCAACTTGCGTATCGAGGAGAGGTCAAATTCGTTCGGACGATCCGCGTTTCCGACGACACCGAGCCAGGGGACTACCCGCTTGTTTGCTCGGTATCGTACCAGGCCTGCAACTCGCGGCACTGCCTCCGGCCCATCAAAACTTCGCTTAAGTTCACGTTGTCGGTAGCACAATGATGGTTGGGCCACGCCATGAGCAGCAGAAAACGAGAACGCCAGAAACACATCCTCGACCGAGCAGAAAGGAGGGCGGAGATGGAGCGGCAAGAACTTCTGGCCGGTCTGAAAAATGGGACGATTATCGCTGTCGACCGGTCAAAGGTTTTCTCGCGCAGCGTGCTTCCCACCATTCCAGACTACTACCGGGATAGCTTATTCACCTGCAAGGATTGCGGCGCGCAGGAGTTGTGGACTGCAAAACAGCAGCAACGTTGGTATGAGGAGCAGGGCGGAGAGATCGAGGCCATCGCCATTCGCTGTCGCGCCTGTCGCCGCAAGGAGCAGCTTCGAAAAGAGGCCGCCCGCAAGATCCATCTTGACGGTTTGGCACGGAAACGAAATGTAAAACCCTAACCTTGCGCCGCAGCGCACTCGGCATGACCGTCGCGTTTCCAGCCCTGCATCCCGTGGCCCGGTCGTTGAGCCACCTTCATTCGTGAGGCGCCCCATGCAGAAGCGGAGGGACGATCGTACCATCGTGCTCTCCCGTACCGTCGACGGGCGGACGGAGACGGTCGAGTTGACTCGGTATGCCGACACCGTCTGGATCTTAAACGAAACCGAAGAAACGATTATTGGTCCCGTTGATTGGCAGCAGACGTGGGACGATCTGCAGGCTCGCGGCTTCGTCGAGGTGTATCCGAACGATCAGCGAAAGTTGGACGCCGACAAGCAGCGGGTCCTGAGTCTGGTTCGAACTGCATTCCACGGAGTGACCCTCGGGACAGGCATAGGTCTTCGCCAAGGACGGGGTCTCGATGACTATGCCGACGATCGCACGCTTGCATCCTATCGGGAGCAGGACGAAAAGCACGACTGGTCGGCCATTTCCGTTGCCAATCTTGACGCCTGCTACAGCAGCCTCTCCTTTTTCGACGCCGCTGGAATGCGGTTTCATCTACCGGCGTACCTGGTTGCCGACCTCGAAGGCAGCTTGCTAACGGCGAACGTCCTCCTCCATTTGGTTCATTTAGACCGGTACATGACATCGCAGTTCGACACCTTGTCGCCGGCCCAGCGCGAAGCCGTTCGTCAGTACCTGTTGCTCCATCTATCGGACAATCATTGTGACTTTTACCACCCCATGATCGAAACAGCGCTGCGCGATTACTGGAACGCCCACACGGAGTCGTGAGCTTCCTCAGGCGGGCAGGCGCCGCCGAACAATCCCTTGCACCCAAAGCCGCAGGTCGCGCGGGCAGTGAGTTCAATGTCGTCCGTCGCGGCCTGGAGACCGCACCCGCAAGGCCACGAAATGAATCTCGGACGGTCCCCGCCATGCGGTGAATGCCATCGCGGTGTCGCCTTTCGACCCCAACGGCTGCTAAAATGTTGCTATCGTGGGTTGGGGCCGAAAGTTGGCAATTGCCGTCCTTGTCGGGAGATCCTCTCCGTGAAATTCGTTGTCACCATCGACCGCGACGAGGACGGCGCCTGGGTCGTCGAGTGTCCCTCAATCCCGGGCTGCGTTAGTCAAGGAGCCACACGAGAAGACGCTCTGGAGAACGTCAAAGACGCCATCGCCGCTTGCCTGGCAGTCCGATCGAATCAACCCCTTAGTCCCTCAAATGGCAAGCATGAAAAGAATCGGTACTGAGCAACTTGCAGAGCGGTTACCACCCGGGATCGAGCTAACAATTCGCAGCACCGCGACGGGCTGGGAAGGTACGGTCAGCTTTGAAACGACAAATCGGTCCGTCTCAGGTACAGTTGCCGAACGCATTACGATCCATCACCAACCCCGGCCCGGCCGAGGCCCGCGAAAGGTTGCGAATTGGCTTCTTTGCGAGTTGGCGGAAAAGTTGTGGCCTGAATTGTTGAACGACGGTTAGCCCAATACAGGTTGGCTGGGTCGAACCTCATTCCAGCGAGCACCGGCCCGCGTTGGACTTGGACACCGCGAGGATCGATTGTTATGCGGCGCGGGTACAGCGACTGATCACTCTTCGCCAACAAGCCCGCGCTCCCCCCTGGGAACGCTACGCTCTCGCCTCCCTTCCCCCGTCCATCTAGACTTCCTCCATGTCCGCCGAAAAAGCCACGGCCCTCGTCCTTCGCCTCATCGATTTCAGCGAAACCAGCGCCGTCGTCACCCTCTTCTCCCGCGAATTCGGCAAGCTGAGCGCTCTGGCGAAAGGCGCCGGCAGCGCGAAAAGGTTGCAATTTCGTACGGCCGCGACGAGGTACGTGCTCGTGAGTCGCTCAACTAGGAACAGTCCGTCAGTGAAGCCGCACCCCATGGGTCCGTGATGTCCCATTGCACCCACCAGCGGGAGCTAACCGCTGCCTAGCAAACATCCTCGCACAGCGCCCCGACGGTACGAATGGCGACAACGGCCTGGCCCTCCGAGAAGACTTTTTGGCTCGACGGCAACCGCTTGCTAAAATACCCCTTACCACCTACAAGACTACCACGACCGGCCGCGCTCCTTTGGCCGACTGGTATCAGGCAGAAACATTCTCACACCGAGTTCTGCGACGGAGCATCAAGGTTATGAACGCGCAGCGCGTCGGACGAAGCCTGAGCATCCCGGCTCTACTCGTCACCCTCCTGTCAATTCTGGCGATCGCTTGCCCTTTGGCGCCGGTCGCCGCAGAAGCCAAAGAGGAACCCGCGCCAAACGACACGGCGGGCCCGTTGCTGAAGGTGGGCGATCCAGCTCCGGCATTGAAGGTCAGTCGGTGGCTCCAGGGTGACGAGGTCCCGAAGTTCGAGCCCGGTCGGGCATACGTCATCCACTTCTGGGCGCCGTGGTGTGCTAACTGCGTCGGATACATGCCCCAGCTAGCCGAAATCCAAGCCCAGTACCAGGGCAAGGGCTTGACGGTTATCGGAGTTTCGGTTGTGGACCCGAACAACAGCCAGGAGCAAGTGACGTCGTTCGCCAAAACGCGTGGCCCACGGCTTAAGTACACCCTTGCATTTGCTGGCGACCGCGCGATGTATGACACCTGGGTCGCGGCGGCGGGCGTCAAAACCGTGACATGCACTTTCATCGTGGACAAAACCGGACGAATCGCCGACATCGGCCACTCGATGTACTTGCCGGTGGCACTCCCCAAGGTCGTCGAGGGGACAGCGACCGCGAAACAGGTCGGCGACGAGATGGCTAAGATCCACGCCGAGGTCGAAGCGTGGCTGGAAGTGGTCCAACGCGATCCTCAAGCCGGCCTCCGGGCCATTTCTGAATTCGAGGCCAAGTATCCCCCGCTCGCCGATTATTTCCTGGCCGCCACATTCAAGCTCGGCCTCCTTCCTAAACACGGGAAGCCGGGCGAGGCAGTAGCCTATGCCGAGGCACTCATCAAGAGGTCTCACGAGAAGGACGACGCGCGGATGCTGAGGCAAGCGTCCTCGATCTTGCGGATTGAAGGGAAGGAGAGCCGGGAACTCCTGGCCCTAGCCGTCCGTGCTGCAAGGGAGGTCGTACGGATCGACGGTGAAGAGAACGCTTGGTCCCTGCTCGATTTGGCGGATGCGTATTTTGTCAGCGGCGATAAGGCGCACGCGGAGGAGTGGGCCGCGAAGGCCGTTCATGCCGCCCGCGGTGAATCGCCCGCAGTAAAGGAGTCTGTCGAAAGGGAAGCTAAAAGGTTCAGGCCCGAGTAACCACTCACCTCACGCCCAACTCGATCAGTATTTGAGTACGCGCCAATCGCCTCAGGTTGGCCAAGGACCCTATTGGCCGATTTTCGATCCTCGGATCAACCAAATGCTGACGCTGAAGGCGGGCGCCATTGTAATTCTGCACGAGATGCAGGTGTTGCACGCGGCCGCGGTGGCTTAGTTTCATCGTCACCTATGCTCCCCTCCCTACTATCCTCCGCCTCTCCTCCCCCGCCGCCCCATCTCCTCCATGTCCGCCGAGAAAGCCACGGCCCTCGTCCTTCGCCTCATCGATTTCAGCGAAACCAGCGCCGTCGTCACTCTCTTCTCCCGCGAATTCGGCAAGCTGAGCGCTCTGGCGAAAGGCGCCCGCCGACCCAAAGGGCCCCTCGAGTCTGCCCTTGACCTCCTCTCCCTCTGTCGCATAGTCTTCCTCCGCAAATCATCCGGCGCCCTCGATCTGCTCACCGAAGCCAAGCTCGAACGGCGTTTCCGGCCACCTGCGCGC
>JALHPA010000320.1 GCA_022842745.1 Pirellulales bacterium | reverse complement strand
TGAGTACCACGGCGAACGAACACCGGCGCGAGGCCCCGCAAATCGTTCGCTGCGCCGCGATCACGATTAGCGATACGCGGACTTTGGAGAATGACTTGGGGGGGAGTACGCTGGTGGAGCTGTTGTGCGGCGCGGGGCACGAATGCCGGGAGCGGCGGATTGTCCGGGATGAACCGGGCACGATCGCCGCGGCGGTGCAGGAATGCGTAGCGGGGGGCAATTTGGACGCCATTTTGTTGACCGGAGGGACTGGCATTGGGAGTCGGGATCAGACGTTTGAGACGGTGTCGGCGCTGTTGACGAAGGTCTTGCCGGGATATGGTGAGCTGTTTCGGATGCTTAGTTTTCAAGAGATTGGCCCGGCGGCGATGTTGAGCCGGGCGGTGGGGGGAGTATTGGGGAAGACCGTGGTGCTGACGATGCCTGGGTCTCCGGCGGCGGTCCGGTTGGCCATGGAACGGCTGATATTGCCGGAGCTTGGGCACCTGGTACGAGAGGCCCGGCGGTAGGGCTTCTTTCGGACAACCGGTTGCGATTCCGCGACCCGTCCCATGGACCAACGCCCGGCTCGCCCCTGGTTGTGGAATTGTGAGCAGTGGTTATCATTAGGGCACATCGCCGAGTCCGCGTGAATCGACAAAAGTTCGCGCGGAACGGGGGACCCAATTGTTGGGGCGAATCCACTTCGGACGGGGAATCCTTGACCCCGAGCCCGTCAGCTAACCTCGTAGGCGTTCCAAGGGTTCTAGGGCGAGATATGATCGCCGTGCCCGCTCGCAAAACGCCGAATCTCTGATGCCGAATTCCGCCGGTTGCGTAAGCACATTGCGCAAAGCGGACTTCCGCGCTTGAGCCGCCCGTTCTTCGAGCAGTATCGCACCGGGCCCTCGTACCCCTTAACGGTTGGCGTTAACAGGGAGATATCCATGCATTCTGATTTGTCCAACAACCCAACGGGCGGGACTATCAAAGAGCAACAACCCGATCGCGCCTCGAACCTGGGCGTGGATTTACAAGAAAAGTCCGTCGCCGTGGCGCCCGAGTCGATCGCGGCCGCGGTGGCGGCGGCCGTTGACGCCGAGGACGACCAATCGGTTGCTGTGAGCCAGGACGTCGGTGCGAGTGTTGTAGTGCTCAAGGGAACCGCGCCGGATCATGAGATCGAACAGCCTACATTGCCGCGGCGGCTAAAGACCCTTCTTATCGGAAAGCCGCGCAACTTAAAGGACCATTCTGTCTTTCATAGCGTTTCGCTGATTGCCTTTTTAGCCTGGGTGGGGCTGGGCGCCGACGGTCTGTCGTCCAGTTGTTATGGTCCCAGCGAAGCGTTTGGCCACCTTGAGGGACACTACTACCTCGCGGTTTTCCTGGCCGCGGCCACGATCCTTACCGTGTTGGTCATCTCGGCCTGCTACAGCCACATCATTGAGGAATTTCCCAGCGGCGGCGGCGGTTATCTGGTGGCCTCCAAGCTCCTCAGCCCAAGAATTGGCGTCGTCTCCGGCTGCGCGCTTTTGGTGGACTACGTCCTCACCGTCACCACCTCGATCGCAGCGGCAGGTAACGCCCTCTTTGGATTGCTGGATCCGGACAGGACCTGGCTCGGCGTGACCACGGCGGAATTGAAACTCCCGGTCGAATGCGCCTTAATCGTCCTGTTGGTGGTCATGAATTTGCGGGGCATCAAGGAGTCGGTGACCGTGCTATTGCCCATTTTCTTGTTGTTTTTGATTACCCATGTGCTGGTGATCGGCGGCGCTGTGGGACTGCATTTGGGCGCCGTCGGCGAAGTGGCCACCAGCGTCACGGATGGAGTCCGCGAGGGATTTCGCGATCCGGCGCTGGGGCTGGGGGGCATGCTTGCCATCTTCTTTCGAGCGTATTCACTGGGAGCAGGCACCTATACCGGCATTGAGGCCGTGTCCAACAGCATGCCGGTCATGGCTGAGCCACGAGTGCAGACCGCCAAACGAACGATGCGCTACATGGCGATTTCATTGGCCGTAACGGCGGGCGGCCTAATGCTCGCATACCTCCTCCTCAAGATTACCCCCCGATTGATGTTGGACAATCCTGGAAAAACGATGAACCAGGTGCTCACCGAGATTGTTGTGAGCGAGGTCGGGCTTGGGGCGGCTTCCGTAGGGACCGGGTTCATCTTGGCGACCATGATTTGCGAAGGTGCCCTCCTGTTCGTCGCCGCCCAGGCCGGCTTCATCGACGGCCCGCGCGTACTCGCGAATATGGCTCAAGACTCCTACGCGCCGCATTGGCTGGGAAGCCTCTCCGAACGCTTGTCCAGCCAAAACGGCATTTTGCTGATCGGAACGGCGTCCCTGGCGGCGCTCTTATATACGCAGGGAAACGTCGCGATGCTGTTGATCATGTATTCGATCAACGTGTTTGTCACGTTTTCGCTGTCGATGATCGGCATGTGTCGTCACTGGTACCAGAAGCGCGGCGCGCACCCGGCTTGGCGCAAGCGATTGGCCCTGTTTCTGTTGGGCGCGTTCATGTGCGTGGGAATTCTGACTGTTACGGTTTACGAAAAATTCGAAGTCGGGGGCTGGATGACCTTGGCCGTGACCACTACCTGCGTCCTGCTCTGCTTCGGCGTCCATGCCCACTACCGCGGCGTCGCCCGCCGGTTGCGGGGGTTGGATAGTTCCCTGAGCGCCGTCGCCGCTGGGGACGAGCCCAATCTGGCCGAACCGGATTGCGACCGGCCGACGGCGGCTGTGCTGGTGGGCGGCTACAGCGGCCTCGGAGTGCATACGCTGCTGAACGCCTTGCGCTTCGTACCTGACCACTTCGAAAACGTGATCTTTTTGTCCGTGGGAGTGGTTGATAGCGGCAATTTCAAAGGGGCCGAAGCCGTCGAGGCTCTGCAGCGGCACACCGAGGCGTCGCTTGAGAAGTACGTCGACATTGCCCAGAGGCTGGGATTGCCATCCACTTCTTATCTGGCGGTTGGCACGGATGCGGTGGAAGAGTTGGAATTCCTTTGCCGTCAGCTCAGCCGTAAATACCCCAAGGCGGTATTTTTTGCTGGCCAACTCGTCTTCCAACGGGATACGTGGTTACAAAGGCTGCTACACAACCAGACCGCGTACTCCCTCCAGCGGCGGTTGCAATGGGACGGCGTGCCAATGGTCATTCTGCCCACCCGGGTCCGCGATGCAGAAAAGTGATGGGCCGCGAACGAACAACGGGCGCGAGCCTGTCGCAATGGCCGCTGGGCGAGCGCTCCCAATCGACGCTATAATTCACATTCTGAAACGTTCGCCCACGCAGTTCCGCGGGCTTTGGAGCGGGAGACCGGCGGTTGATTATAGGGCCTGTATTCACCCGAGAACTCGTCACAGCGCCGCGACGGTTACGCTTCTTTCTATTGCCGTTCGTTTACGTGGCGGGGCTGTTGTTGTTGCTTTCGACCGCGTGGGCACTCTTGACCGGGACGCAGGACGTGCGGACGGTGGGAGACATGGCCCGGTTTGGCACGACCATTTTCCAGATCTTGGCCGTGCTGCAGGTGACGTTGGCGCTGTTGTTTTCGGCGTTACTGTCGGCGAGCGCGGTGGCGCAAGAGAAGGACCGGCGGACGCTGATCTTGCTGTTGCTGACGAATCTGTCCAATAGCGAATTGGTGTTGGGAAAGCTGCTTTCGAGCGTGCTGGGGGTGGCGCTTACGGCGCTTTCGGCCACGCCGTTTTTTCTACTGGTTGCGTTGCTGGGGGGGGTGGCGTACGAGCAGGTGGCCTTGGTGACGGCCGTCACGCTAGCGACGATCATGGCGGCTGGGAGCTTGGGGTCGACGGTGGCGTTGTGGCGCGAAACGACTTTTTTGGCGCTGGCGACGACGGCGCTGTTGCTGTTTGTATGGGTTGGCGGTTGGACGTTTGTCGCGAACGGCGGGGTTGGGGCGAGCTGGGGGGGGATTGGCACCAAAGAATTGGCCGCGAGCTTCGCGCCGATTCAAGCGACGATGAACGCGGTTCGCCCGCGGTTGGGGGGGACGGGAACGGCTCCTTGGTGGCAAACGCCGCCCATTGCGTATTTGGTAACTTCGCTGGGCGTGGCCGCCGTTCTGAATGGAATCGCTATTTGGAGGGTGCGGGTTTGGAATCCTTCGCGGGAAGCTCGCCCGCGCTTTGAGGAGGCCGAGGAGTCTCAAGCGACGGCCGTGGAAAAAACGACGGGCGCGGAAGGGATTCCGGCCGGGGGAGGGATGGCTATACGGCCGTCGGTACATGCCATTCGTCGGCGGCAACGGGTCGTGTGGGACAACCCGGTGTTGTGGCGGGAGGTATGCACGTGGGCGTATGGCCGGCGCGTGTTGCTATTGCGGATTGCCTATTGGCTGTTGTTCGCGGCGGCGGCGTTTTTTGTCCACTCCGCGGCATCGGGGTTGGTTGGGGGACCGGCGGGGGTGCGAAGCGCAGGCTTGCGGAGCGAGCTGTCGCTGGTGCTGGCGCCGTTGTTCGTGCTGAGTTTGATTTTGATCAATGCGCTCGCGGTGAATTCGATCGCCAACGAGCGGGATTTGGGGGCGCTGGATCTGTTGCTGGTGACCGACCTCAATCCGGCTGAATTCATTTTTGGGAAGCTGGGGGGGATCTTTTACGTCACCAAGGAGATGGTGCTCTTGCCGCTGTTGTTGTGCGGGTACCTGTGGTGGGTGCGGGCAGTGAGTTTTGAGAACTTCCTTTATCTGGCGGGCGGGCTGGTCGTGATGGACTGTTTTGTGGCGATGTTGGGAGTCCACGTGGGTCTGGCCTATTCGAACTCCCGGACTGCGGTCGCGGTGAGCTTGGGGACGGTGCTGTTTCTGTTTTTGGGAGTGGCGACAAGTATG
>JALHPA010000319.1 GCA_022842745.1 Pirellulales bacterium | reverse complement strand
GCTCGTACTTTGCTCCCAGTTCGGCGATGACCCCTTCGAGGATCTCCTTCGCCTTGTTTTTGTCGCCGGATTGTTCGGCCAACCACACGCGCCAATCGGCGATAGCGTCCTCGGGTACTTTTGCCCGGTCGAATTTCCCGTCCGCATCCAGCATTGCCCCGTTCCGGAATTTTCCCTCCAAGGTCTTTTTGAACTGATCCATCACGTACTTGTAGCCGTCCTTGCCGGTCAGCTCATACTCAAAATGGTCCGGACTGGCCTGGAATCCCGGCATGTTAATGCCGTGGATCGGCGTGGTGGAAATGGCCCCGTCCGACGCCTGATGTTGAAAGCCGGTATGACCGTCCCGCGTCTTCCCATTGGTCAACTGGAGCGTGTCCGACTGCAGCCCCATCTCGCGGCGATAGAGATTCTGGTAGCTCCCCGGCGCCAGGCACTTGTTGTGGGCATGGGCATATTCCGCGCAGTTCGCGTACTCCGCGTCGCCCGACTTGCACTTCTGGCGGCTATACAGCCGCTCCTCCAACACGTGCATCAAGATTTCCCCCTTGGTCAGCCCCACCAGGCATCCTTGGACCTCCTGCGGCTGGTCCGGCAGAATGTCGAAGTGCGAAGTGTCCACGGTTCCATCCTGAAACGAATCGAACAACGCACAGCTCCCTTTGCCGGTGATCATGTCGAGGTTCTCCCCGGACTGCATGATCTCTCCCAGCAAGTCGACGAATACGTTGCTCTTGGCCGCTTCATCGCGGATCAGGGCTTGCAGCCGTTGGTTCTGTGCCCCCGTCGTGGCGGCGTCGCCAAATTTTGCCTGGTTGGCGAACTTGAGCGGTCCGGCGCTCGAGCAGGCGCGATCGAGGGTTTCGCGCACCGTCGTCAGGCGGGCCTTTTCCGCCGTCGCCGACTTTTTCAACTCCTCCATTTGATTCGCCACCTCCGCCGGCAGGTCGTTCGGCAAAGCGTTTAGTTGGTTTAACAACTCGTCGATCGCCGCTTCGTTCTCCGGGGAGTTCTTTTTCCCGCCGGCCAATAGTCCCTGATACCGATCGCAGGCCTGAACGAGCGCCGGCTTCCCCGCCAGTGCGGGCGACGATTTCACGCGCTCCGCGGCGCCGCCGAGTTGCTCCTGCCGCTGGGCATTTTCCGCCGCGGCTTTGCGTGCTTTCTTTTTGTCGGCGTGGTCGTGCGCTTCGTGAATGCGCCCCGCCACGGCGACCAGCTTTTCCAACGGCTCGATTGCGCGTGTGAAGGGCGTCGTCTTCCCTTCGTCGAACGCGGACCGCGCTTTCTCCATCAATTCCTGCAGCTTGGCCTCCGTCTGAATGCTCTGCGCGTCGTTGGAGAGCACCGCCTGTCGATGGGCGGCGTCCTTGGCATGTTTGTAGCCGTGTTTGACGGCGTGCAGCCGTACTCGCATCCCCGCGACTTCTTTTTGCGCCGCGTCCGAGGCTGCCGCGATCCGCGCGCCTAGGGCATCCAACTGGCCGCGTTGCACTGCGCCAGAATCCCCCAGTTGGATTCCGTCCGGTTGCAGTTTCTCCACCTCCGCCCTGGTTTTCTCCAGCAATTTCAATCGCTCGTGGAGGGACTCGGTGCGGAGAATCGTTTGCACCACCTTCTGCAGGTTGGCAATCTGCCCTTCCAGCTTCTGGGCCAATGCGGAAAGTTCAAACGAATTCTTCGCCCGAGGCGGTGTCTGTTCCTGGGTGTATCCCATTGAGGCGCTATTGATCCCTAACCAATTCAGGCGATCCTTCGTCTCCGACTCTTTGCTCATGCCAGACATGATCGTTCATCCAATAGTGAGGATGTGGCGGATGGGTTTCGGCGGCTGGTTCATCCGCCGCCAGTGGATGGTGATAGCCATCGCAGTGGTGATCGTACCGCGCAATTGGGGAGAATTTCCATGCTTGCCGCGAGACGATCATCCCAAGAAGGGGAGGCTGCCCGGGACCCCCAACATAGACGGCACCGAACACCGGTCCCAGCCGCATCGGCTCGCGGCCCGCGGACTCGGGAAGCTTAGCCCGTTGGCAGCGCGGGCCGCACGCGCATGGCCTCGCGAATGATCGCCAGCACCTCTGTCCGCTCTTCTCCAACCAGCGGCAGGCGCGGCCTTCGCACCCACTCGCTCCCCAGCCCTGTCTCTTGTTCGCAAAGCTTGATGTATTGGACAAAATGCGGGTGCGTGTCGAGCTTCAACAGCGGCTGAAACCAGCGGTACAATTCGCGCGCCTCGTCCCAGCGCCCCGCGCGCGTCAATTCCCACAGCCATTGGTTCTCCCGCGGGAACGCGATGCCGGTCCCGGCTACCCAGCCGTCGATGCCCAGAATGCTGGTCTCCAAAAGCAAGTCGTCTACTCCCGAGAACAGCGAGAACCGCCCACCGATTGACCGGTGAATCTCCGTAATCCGCCGCGGATCGCCGGAACTCTCCTTCACCGCCACGAACTTCGGTTCTTCGGCCAACTCCGCCAATATCGCGGGGCTCAAATCGTTGGCATAGCTCAACGGGTTGTTGTAGATCATGATCGGAAGTTTGCTCGCCGCGGCGACCTGTCGAAAATAGGTCATCGACTCTCGTCGGCAGCCTCGATAACTCATCGGCGGCATGAGCATCGCCCCTGCCGCTCCAAGCGGGACCAATTCGCGCAGGTATTGGATCGCCCCTCGCGTATGCGATTCGGCCACGCCGCTCAGCACCGGAACCCGATCCCGCGCCGTCTCCACCGTGCACAGTACCACCGCCAGCTTCTCCTCCGGCGCAAGCGTCTGGTTCTCCCCCAGCGAACCGCAGACGATCAGCCCGCTCACGCCGCTGTCGATCAGAATCTCCAGGTGCCGCGCCGTGGCGGCCAGATCCAGTTCTTCGTCCGGCGTGAACTGGGTGGTGACCGCTGGAAAAACGCCCGTCCAAGTGGCACTCATGACAAAATCCTGGGGTTAAAGGCTAGGCGACGTCAACCACGCGGCGGCCCAAAACCGCCAGATCCGGCTCGATCCCCAGCCCAGGCGCCTGGCTGGCGGCCATAAAGCCATTCTCGCGCCGCGGCGCTCCCTTCGCCGTGCTCACCGTGACGTAGCTATTGAAGTCGGTCGCTGTAAACCGATATTCAACCGGCGTGCTGTGCGCCAAATGGGCGATCGCGGCGGTGGTGATGTCGCCTCCCCAACTGTCTTCCAGCGTCATCGCGATGCCCAGGCTGACGCACAGATCCCGGACCTGCCGGGTTTTCGTCAGCCCTCCCAGCTTGCTGATTTTCAAATTGACCACGTCCATTGCCAGGTCGCTCCGCCCGCGCAACAGCATCTCCAGGCAGTCGATATTCTCGTCCAGGATGAACGGATGATCTGTGTGCCGCCGAACGGCCAGGCACTCTTCGTAACTCAAACAGGGCTGCTCGATATAAACGTCGACATCCCGCACTCCCCGCACCACGCGCATCGCCTCGTGTTGGGTCCACCCGGTATTGGCATCCGCCACCAGCCGGTCGGTCGGATCGAGCATCCCCCGCACTGCCCGGATTCGTTCGATGTCGACATCCGGATCGCCCCCCACCTTCAACTGAAAGCGGGTATACCCCTGCTGGCGATATCCGGCCACTTTTTCGGCCATTTGCTGCGGCGATTCTTGCGAAATCGCCCGATACAACCGCACGCTCTCCCCAAACCGCCCCCCCAACAGCACGCACACCGGCAATCCAGTCGCCTGCCCCAACAAGTCCCAGCACGCCATATCGATTCCCGATTTGACGTACGGATGTCCCTTCAACGCGGCGTCCATCCGCCCGTTGAGCTTGGACAACTCTCGCGGGTCCATGCCCAGCAGATGGGGGGCCAGTTCCCGCAGCCCCGCCCGCACCCCTTCCGCATAGGCAGGCAGATAAAACGGCCCCAGCGGGCACACCTCTCCGTATCCGACCGTGCCCGTATCGGTCTCCACGCCGACGATGGTGCTATCGAAGACGCTCACCGACTTGCCGCCGGACCACTTGTAGCTCCCCTCGTGCAGCGGCAACTCCACGCGATGGGCAAAGACACGAGCGATTTTCATAAGTCATTCGTTGAACAAGGGACTCGATCCAGCGACTTCCAGAGCATCGAGCAACACACGCGGCCGACCGCCCGCTTAGCTTGGCAATTTGCACAGTCCGCCGCAAGCCGCAACCGTTCTTCTCCGGCGACCCCCGCAGCCTCCGTTGCCTTCCGCGAATACAATAGAATCTAGGTACACGCAATCCAAAGCCTTCTCTCGCCCACGAAATGAGGCGATCCCGTGAGTAAACGGCCGAGATATCCACGCCCAAAACCTGCGATGCTGCTCCCGGTCGGGTTGCTAACGCTGCTCCTCGCCGTCACCGGCTGCGGCGACCGCGCCGGTCCCCTCTCCACGTCAGAACGCGCTAAGTCGGCAAAAATCGAGTCGGATCGCGCCGCAGCGGCCCAGGCGGCCGCGCAAAAAACCCCCCGCAAGCGCATTCGCGAGTTCGTTCCCAATGGCAATTTTAGTTTGGACTTGGGACAGGCCGCGGTCCACACGAAGGGCGCCGCCGGTCTGGCGTCCCGCGCCGCCTCCTTTACGGAAAGTGAAGCGATGGCGCGGGTCGAACAGGAGGCCCGAGACGCCCTCGCGACCCAGCCGACTCTCCTGGTCTGGATCTTCGATCAATCCCCCCAGGCAGCGTCCCTCCGCCGCGAAATCGCCCCCCGGGTGGGCAGCCTTCTGGCGAGCATCAACGACCCACCGAGTGCGGAGTCATCCAAGCCTGCGGCCAACAAACTCTCGGTGGCTGGGCTGGCCTTTGGTTCCCAGGTCACCCGGGTGCTCGATCCTCCCACCGACGATCCCCGACAG
>JALHPA010000318.1 GCA_022842745.1 Pirellulales bacterium | reverse complement strand
TTTCCAATAGCCGGATCTCTACCTCTTTTCCCGCCAGTCCGGCGCCCGCCACGGTGAACTCAAAATTCACCGCGTCCCCGACGAATGCCACCTCGTCGACCAGCAAATCGGACACTTCCAAATCCTTCGCCTTGGTCTCGCTGCCGACTCCCACCAGATACAGCGGCACCCCCCGCCGCCGCGCCTGGATCGCCGCTTGCCCCAAAGACTCCCCCTCCGTTGTAATTCCGTCGGTCACGGCGATGATCGCCGCCGGCGGCGCTCCGCGTAGATCGTTCAACACGCTCCTCAGACCTTCGCCCAAGCGGCTCTTTTCCCCCGCCGCTTCCGCTGTCTCTAGCGCCTCGATCGCCCCCTTCGCCCCGCCCGGTTGCATGCGCGCCGTTTCCCCGACTAGATACACCCGCAGCTTGTACCGCCGCTCCAGTTCTCGCAGCAGCTTCCCCTCCTCGGCCAACAACAGCGATTTCGCCAACTCCAACCGCGTCCGCTCGCCGGCGCCCGCCGCGCCGCTCGACCCCTTCGCTTCCTTCCGCCCGTCGTCGCTGCTCGGTTGGTCCGCAATTCCCATGCTGGCCGAATCGTCCACCAACACCGCCGCGTACGGCAGTCCGGTCCGCTCGAGCGTCACCGTCCACCCCGCCAGCATGAACAGTACGATCCCCACCGCGACCATCCGCAACACCGCCATCGCGCCGCGCTGCCACCGGCCGGCCTTCCCCGCCTCTGACCAGTACGCCCACCAGATCAACCCTGCCGCGCCTGCGACGAACACCACCCCCACCCACGCTGGCCACGTCCACGAATGCGACAGCCCCCACACCGTCCCCTCTCCGGCCGCGGTGACGTCCACTCCCAGCAATTGTTCCCACCAACCCGGCATCTCGTTGTTCCCTTCGCGGACCGCCGCTCCATCCTCGGTTCGACCATTCCTGGAGTGCCCGACCAACCCCCGACCCACAACCCTTATCCGCTGCGCCGACCCAGCCACCATGCCATCGCGCTCTCGGCAGCCAATAGCGACAGCAATACATACAACAGCGGCCGCTCCAGACCCGCCGGCGAGGGCGACGCTCCGGCGCTCCCTCCCTTCAATTCCGCCCACCCTCCCAGTACCGCCAGCTCGCTCGGCAGATCCTCCGCCGCCACACGCGTCAGATCGCTTTCCACCGTGTCCACGTTGACTCCAAACACCGCTCCGGTCCCCCCCCCATCCGCCGTCGCCCGGTACGGACCGCTCCACCAGGTTTCCGCGAAACGCCAGGTCCGAGCGTCCCCTTCCACCGCAGCGCGGGCTTTCTCCTCCTCCTGCGCAACTTGAATCGTCACCGACGATCCAGATTCCCCCGGCGGCAGGCTCCCCTCCAACGTCCCGCCCACCAGCACATTGCGCCCCGCCTCCCGACCCGCCAACATCCAAGCCAACGTCTCCTGGACGATGGGCTGAAAGCTTTGCATCGCCGGCATCAGCGTCCAGGGCTGACCCGTCGTTCGCTCGACGCTGGCCAGCGAACACGGCAACGCAATGATCGCTACCCGCCCTCGCCCGATGCGCGAAGTCAGAATCGCCGGATCCCCAGTCTCGCTGAAGGCCAGCGCCGTTTCGGCCCGCGAACCCTCCGCCGGACGCGCCATCCGCAGGTACTTCGATATTGGAGTCGCCAGCAAACCGGCCCGTTCGTTCCCCGCAAACACTTGCACGATTGGGTGCCCGTACCCCAGCGGATCGAAACTGTACCGCGAAAATTCCGCCGCGCCGACCAGCCGCGTCGGCAGTACCGCGTCTTCTCCCTTCCCAGCTTCCGCCAGG
The DNA here is from genome assembly GCA_022842745.1 of Pirellulales bacterium. Taxonomy (GTDB): domain Bacteria; phylum Planctomycetota; class Planctomycetia; order Pirellulales; family JALHPA01; genus JALHPA01. The sequence goes on along the minus strand of JALHPA010000318.1, from coordinate 3,057 downwards.
ACCGCGTTGTACCGATCCGGCAGCACCCGGTCACCCAGAAAAAACGCCGCCCCCCTCCCGCTCCGCACGGTCTCCGCGATCGCCCCCCCTTCCGCCGCCGAAAACTGCCCAACGTTGGAAAAAAATACGGCGTCATACGATTCCAGCGCCTGGCTCAGAAACGCGCTCTCGGCGACTACGGTTGCCTCCACGGTTTGCCCCCCCGCCGCATCCCCCCGACCGCTGTCCGGATTCAACGCAAATCGCAGATAGTTCGCTTCCCGTGGATCTCCCTCGCCATTCACAATCAATGTCCTGACGCTGGATGGAACCGTCATCGCCAACCAGCGATGGTTGTCCACGTCCAACAAATCCCCCCCCAGCCGAACTTCGACCAGATGATCCCCGGGACGATCGAACCGGTGGGTGAATGGCACGCTTGCTTCTCCCCGTGCCGCAACCTCCAGCGGTGCGCTACGCACCCGTTCGCCATCCACCAGCATTTCCACATTCGTCCGGCGCGGACCATCCACGAAGTTGCGAATCGTAGCCATCACCCGGATCGGTTGACCCACGGTCGCCAAGGGACCGCCGGCCGATAATCCCGTCACGGCCAGGTTTTCGCCCCCGCTCTGCCCCACGTCGATCACCGCCATCCGCGCCATCTCGCTCAATCGCCCAATCCGTTCGGCCACCCGCCCCCTGCCGGTCCCTTCCGGCGACCAGCTCGTTCGCCCCAGGTCGCTCAGCACATAGATCTCTTGCCGGGTCAGCCGCCCTTGCTCGCGCTTTACGTCGGTCGCGATCTTCTCCGCCGCCGCCAGCGTCGCCTCCAAATCCGCCCCCCCGTGGTGCAGCCGCAGGTTCTCGATTTCTCGCTCCACCTCGGCCGGATCGAACGCCGGCTGGCCGATAATCGTCACCGGCGGGCTGGCCATCAACAGCAGCGTAAAGCCGTCCCCTTGCGAGCTATGGGCCACGATCTCCGCGGCCAATTCCTTGGCCCGTTCAAACCGGCTTTTCTCGTTCGGCCGATACGCCATCGAATACGAGCCATCCACAATGATCATTTTGTGGGCCGGCTGATTCGGCACAAATCCGTCCCCCCCGCGCTCCAAATACAATCCCGCCACGGCCAGTACCGCCGCCACGATCGCCGCAGTGCGCGTCGCCAGCAGCAGCCATTGCTCGATGTGCAGCCGCCGCGAGTTCTTCTGTATCGCCGCCAAAAGAAACTCCATCGCCGCAAACCGCGTTTCCCCCTGCTGCCGCCGGTTCCAGAGGTGTATCAGCACCGGCGCGGCCGCCGCCGCCAGCCAGCCCAGCATCGCCAATTGGGTAAAACCCATCGCCAAGATCGGCGGCCAAATCCCCATCTGCCAAGCTCCGGGCGGAAAAATCCCTGACCAAAACGTTCCTCGCTTCGCGGACCGTGGTCCCCGCGAGACCGCGCTGCCCCAACCTCCACCTGACTCCTCGGCCGTCGTTCCTCAGGTCCGCGCCATCCGACTCGCCAGGTACGCCGAAAGCGCCAAGTCCAACGGCGCATCCGTGCGTAACGGCACATAGTCGATTTGCCGCTCCCGGCACCCCTGCCGCACGCGCCGCAAAAACTCTCCAAATTCCTGCAAATACGACTTCCGCAGCGACCGCGGATCCACGATCAAGTCCGGCATCTGCTCCAGCCCCCGAAACAGCGTCGAGCGCTCAAACGGAAACTCGATCTCGGCCGGGTCCAGCACCTGCAGCACAATCACCTCGTGCCGCCGGTGGCGGAAATGCGCCAGTCCCGCCATCATCTTCGCCACGTCGTCAAACAAGTCGCTCAGAATCACAACCACCCCCCGTTTCTTCAGCCGCTCGGCCAGATCGTGAAACACCGCGCCAGTCGACGTCTTGCGTTCCCCACGGCACTCGGACATCGCGTGCAGCACCTGCTTCCAGTGCGAAGGGTTCCCGCTCGGCCGCACCAGCGTTCGCGCCTCGTTGTCGAACGCGCAAAATCCCACCGCGTCCTGCTGTTGCAGGATCAAGTGGGCCAGCGCCGCCGCAGCGCATTGCGCATACTCCAGCTTGCTCATCGCCGCCCCGTCGCTGCGGTAGCTCATGCTCTCGCTGATATCCAACAACAAGTAGCCGATCAGGTTCGTCTCTTGCTCGTACTGCTTTAGATAAAACTTGTCGGTCTTGCCGAACACCTTCCAATCCACGTACCGCAAATCGTCGCCGGCCACGTACTCCCGGTGCTCGGCAAATTCCACGGAGAAGCCGCGGTACGGGCTGCGGTGCATGCCCGCCACGTATCCCTCAACCACCGTCCTCGCGCGCAGCTCCAGGCCCTTAAGCCTGGCCAGCGCGCGCGGATCGAAATACTTGGGGCACTCGCTCACCGGCCTCCTCGACAGACTCGGAAGACGCCAGCTCGATCAGCCGGCGAATGATTTCGTCCACCCGCACCCCTTCCGCCTCCGCATTGAAGTTCGTCATGATCCGGTGCCGCAGCACCGGCGCCGCCACCGCCCGCACGTCTTCCCGAGTCGCTGCGAATCGCCCCTGCAAGATCGCCCGCGCCTTGGCCCCCAGCACCAGAAACTGGCTGGCCCGCGGACCGGCCCCCCAGCTTACATAGTTCTTCACGAAGTCCGGGACCTTCCCTTTCTCCTGCCGCGTCAAACGGGTCAACCGCAACGCAAATCGAATCACGTGGTCCGCGATCGGCGCCCGGCGGATGATCTTTCCCAGCCCCAGAATTTCCTCCGCGCTCAACGTCGGCGTCACCTGAGTCGAAATCTCCGCCGTCGTCCGCTTCACAATTTCAAACTCCTCCTCCTCGTCCGGATAGTCCACGAAAATGTGAAACATGAAACGGTCCAGTTGCGCCTCCGGCAGCGGATACGTCCCCTCTTGCTCGATCGGGTTCTGCGTCGCCAGCACGAAAAACGGGGCCGGCAGCGAATGCCGCGTCCCCCCCACCGTCACCTGCCGCTCTTGCATCGCCTCCAGCAGGGCCGCCTGCGTCTTCGGGGGCGTGCGGTTGATCTCATCCGCGAGAATCACATTCGCGAACACCGGTCCCGG
>JALHPA010000317.1:2084-4883 GCA_022842745.1 Pirellulales bacterium | reverse complement strand
GCGGTATCGGCGCCCGGTCCAATCGTCATTCCCGTCCTCGCCGCCGCCGCCGCCGCCCCAACAACATAAAATTCCGCCAACAAAAGGAGCACAATTCTCATGGCCCAAGGCGAAAAGATCATCGGTATCGATCTCGGAACGACCAACTCTGTCGTCGCCGTCATGGAAGGCAAAGACGCCAAGGTCATCCCCAACCAGGAAGGCAACCGCCTCACCCCTAGCGTCGTCGCCTTCACCGACAAAGGCGACGTCCTCGTCGGCGAGCTCGCCCGCCGCCAGGCGGTCACCAATCCCAAGCGTACCGTCTATTCCATCAAGCGCTTCATGGGCCGCCGCCACAGCGAAGTCGCCAGCGAAGAAAAAATGGTCCCCTACCAGGTCATCGGCGGACCCGACGACTACGTCAAAGTCCGCGCCGGCGACGTCGAGACCACCCCCCCCGAAATTTCCGCGAAGACCCTTCGTAAGCTCAAGGAATCGGCCGAAGCCTACCTGGGCCACAAGGTAAATAAGGCGGTCATCACCGTCCCCGCCTACTTCAACGACGCCCAACGCCAAGCCACCAAGGACGCCGGTCAGATCGCCGGCCTCGAAGTCGCCCGGATCATCAACGAACCGACCGCCGCCGCTCTGGCCTACGGTCTCGACAAGAAAGAACACGAAAAAATCGTCGTCTTCGATCTCGGCGGCGGCACCTTCGACGTCTCCGTCCTCGAAGTCGCCGACGGCGTCTTCCGCGTCATCAGCACCAACGGCGATACCCACCTCGGCGGCGACGACTTCGACCAGGTCCTCATCAACTACGTCGCCGACGAGTTCAAGCGCGAGCAAGGCATCGACCTCCGCAAGGACGCCATGGCCCTTCAGCGCCTCCAAGAAGCCTGCGAAAAGGCCAAGAAAGAGCTTAGCTCCGCCAACTCCACCGACATCAATCTGCCGTTCATCACCGCCGACGCCAGCGGCCCCAAGCACCTGCAGATGAACATCAGCCGCAGCAAGTTCGAGCAACTCGTCGATCATCTCATCGAACGTTGCCGCGGTCCGGTTCTTCAAGCCCTCAAGGACGCCAAGCTCGATCCCAAGGACATCGACGAGGTCGTCCTCGTCGGCGGCTCTACCCGCATTCCCAAGGTCCAGGAAATCGTCAAGAAAATCTTCGGCAAGGACCCTCACAAGGGCGTCAATCCCGATGAAGTCGTCGCCGTCGGCGCGGCCATCCAGGGCGGCGTTCTCGGCGGAGACGTCCAAAACGTCCTCCTCCTCGACGTCACTCCCCTCTCCCTCGGCATTGAAACCGAAGGCGGAATTTTCACTAAGCTCGTCGAGCGCAACACCACCATCCCCACCGAGCGTAAGCAAACCTTCAGCACCGCGGCCGACAATCAAACCGCCGTCACCGTCAGCGTCTTCCAGGGCGAACGCCCCATGGCCCGCGACAACCGCTTGCTCGGCCAATTCAATCTTGAGGGCATCCCTCCCGCCCCGCGCGGCCTGCCCCAGATCGAAGTCCGCTTCGACATCGACGCCAACGGCATCCTCAATGTCGCCGCGAAGGACCTCGGTACCGGCAAGGAACAAACCGTCCGCATCGAGCAGTCCAGCGGTCTGAGCGAAACCGAAATCGAGCGCATGCGCAAGGACGCCGACGAACACGCCGCCGAGGACCGCAAAAAACGCGAACTCGCCGAGCTCCACAACCAGGCCGAGTCCATGTGCTTCCAGCTCGAAAAACTCATCAAGGAGCACAGCGACAAGCTCTCCGGCGCCGACAAGTCCGCCCTCGAAGCTGCAATCAAGAAAACCCGCGACGTCGCCAGCTCCACCGATGCCGAAGCCATCAAGGCCGCCCTCGCCGAACTGGAGCAGGCATCCCACGCCGTCAGTAAGACCCTCTACGAAGCCGGCGCGAAGGCCGCCGGTCCTCAACCCGCTGGAGGCCCCGCCGCCGGCGCCGATCCCGGTCCCAAGGACGACGCCATCGACGCCGAATTCGAAGTCAAAGAATAACTTCGCCGCAATCCGGAGCTTGAGGGCGTCCAGAAAACCCTGAGCGTTTAGAAAACCCAAAGTCGCTTTGGCGACAGGTCCCCCGCCCAACCGGCGTCCTGACCTGTCGCCTTTTTTTGCGCCCAGATTTGCAGCGCCAGAGTTTGGGCCCAGACCCGAACTTTTTTCTTCCCCGGCCCAAAAAATAGGGGCGTCGCGAGAAAGGTCAAGCACCCTCAGTGCAAAACAACCTCAGCGCAAAAAAGAACGGCCGCGGACAGTGGGGCAGGACCGTCGCGGCCGTAGGTCACCTTTGCAGGCGACTCAATCAACTTATCAAACCCGTTCGCCGATTGCAAGCGTTTCCCGGAAACTTTTTTGTCTCATGCCACAATAATTGAGATTTCCCGCCTCCCGCGCCCTAAATCCCACCCACCAACTGCACCTTAGTCTTCCCAACAAATTCTACAACTTGTGCCCTCCACCCAGCCTATCACATCTCCATGTTTTCCCCCTTCACGTTTTCGCCTTTCGCGTTTTGTGTTTTCGTGATCCCAACTCAAGACTTCCAAACACACTATCCCTTCCTCGCGATTATCCCAGCGCCCTTCTAGCCAGCCGTTCCACCGCCACACACCGCTAGCCGACCGCTCGTCCCATGCGGTACCCTTGAGACGCTCTCATCCCGGCATTTCTCGGTTCTCCCGGTACCCTATGCGCACCATCGTCATCTTCGGCGCTTCCGGCGACCTCACCAGCCGCAAGCTCATCCCCGCCCTCTACGGCCTATTCCGCAAGCGCCGCCTCCCCCCA
>JALHPA010000317.1:0-2074 GCA_022842745.1 Pirellulales bacterium | reverse complement strand
CCCGCATTGTCGGCTTCTCCCGCACCCCCTACTCCCACGACGAGTGGCGCGCCAAGCTGACGGAAACCACCGCGAAATTCGCCGGCGCCGAGTTCGATTCAGCCCTCTGGACCGACTTTGCCCGCCAAATCTTCTACTCTCCTGGCGACATCGAAAAAAACGAGGACTTCGCCACCCTCGCCGCCAACCTGGCCGAAATCGAAGGCCAACAACCCGCCGATCGCATCTACTACATCTCCACCGCTCCCCAATTCTACGACCGCGCTGCCGCCCAACTCGGCGCCGCCGGCCTCGCCGCCGAAAACGGCGGTCAGCGGCGCATCGTCATCGAAAAACCCTTCGGCGTCGACCTCTCAAGCGCCCGCAAACTCAACGACGACGTGCATCGCGTCTTCCCCGAAAGCCAGGTCTACCGCATCGACCACTACCTGGGCAAAGAAACCGTCCAGAACATCCTCGTCCTCCGCTTCGCCAACACCATTTTCGAACCCGTCTGGAACCGCAACTACGTCGACCACGTCCAAATCACCGTCGCCGAGGAAGTTCTCGTCGGTCGCCGCGGCGAATACTACGACGCCGCAGGCGTCCTCCGCGACATGTTCCAAAACCACCTCCTCCAGCTTCTCATGGTCACCGCCATGGAGGCCCCCGTCCGCTACAAGGCCGACGCCGTCCGCGACGAAAAAGTCAAAGTCCTCCACGCTATCCCCCCCCTCTCTCCCGATGAAGTCGCCGCCGACACCCTTCGCGGCCGTTACAAGGGATATCTCGAAGAACCCGGCGTCGCCCGGCACAGCCAGACCGCCACCTTCGCCGCCCTCAAACTCTCGGTCGACAACTGGCGCTGGCGCGGCGTCCCCTTCTACCTCCGCAGCGGCAAAGGCATGTCCTGCCGCACCACCCAGATCGTCATCCAGTTCCGCGAACCCCCCACCATGCTCTTCTCCAGCAACAAAGCCCAGGCCTGCGAAGCCAATCGGCTCGTCATCCAAATTCAGCCCGCGGAAGGCATCCAACTCCACTTCCAAACCAAGGTCCCCGACGCAGGCATGCAGCTCCGCCTCACCGACCTGGAATTCACCTTCCAGCGCGAATTCAAAAGCGAACTCCCCGAAGCCTACCAGCGGCTCCTCCTCGATTGCCTTCAGGGCGACGCCAGCCTGTTCGCCCGCTCCGACGAAGTCGAGGCCGCCTGGAAAGTCATCGACCCCATCCACGACACCTGGGAAAACGAGAGCCGCCCCGGAATCTACACCTACGAGCCTGGCCTCTGGGGACCGGAACAATGCACCCAGTGGATGCGCAACCAGGGTCGCGAGTGGTTCGACACCTGCCCCGTCCTCTACTAACAGGCTGCCCCGTTATCCCCGGCCGCTGCCCCAGCCAACCCGCTACGGCTCGCTCCCCCCGCCCGCTCGCGCCCGCGCCTTCTCCCACCACCGCTGCAATCCCTCCACCCGCGGCGGGTTCAATTCCCGCATCCGCGCGAATTCCTGCTCCGCCTCGGCGATCCGCCTCGCGGCCAGCCGGCTCTCGATCAGCATCTGCCGCATCGCGAAACTGTCGGGAAATCGCTTCAACCCCTCCTCGCAGGTCGCCGTCGCCTCCGCCCCACGCCCCCCCCGCGCCTGGCACAGCGCCATCTCCGCCCAATACCGCGCCATCCACGGATTGATCTCCCGCGCCCGTTCCCACAGCTTCGCCGCCGTCATCCAGTCCCCCGTCCCCATCCGCAGCGCCGCTGCCGCCACGATCGTCGTCTCATCATTCGGCGATAGCGCCAATACCAGGTCCGCTTGCTCAAGCGCCATCTGCATCTCACCCAACTTCAACAATCCGAACAGTAGCGCCTGCTGCGCGCCAAAATCCTTCGGATCCCGCCGCACCGCCTGCCCCAGCGTCGAAAATACCGCCGGCAAGTCGCTCTCCGCCGCCAATCCCGGCTGCTTCTCCACCCCCCGCATCCAACCAATCGCCAGATCGCGCACCGCTTCGTTCTCCGCCCCCTCCTTGTCACCCCCCTTCGCCCGCAACGCCATCGCCGTCCCCTCGTCCGGCCACACCAGCGAGTCAA
>JALHPA010000316.1 GCA_022842745.1 Pirellulales bacterium | reverse complement strand
CCACCTCCCGCACTCCCTCAGCGGCGATTGCCCGCAAATGATCGTTGATATCCGGTTCCAGCCACGGTTGCGACGGCGGTCCGCTCCGGCTCTGGTAGACCAGATCCCACCCCCCCGCATGCCCGACCCTCTCCGCCACCAGCCGCGATGCTTCCCGCAACTGCGGTTCGTAACGGCAGTTCTGCGCCATCGCTACCGGAATGCTATGGGCCGTAAACACCAGCCGCGCTCGATCGCCCTTTCCCGTCGGAAGTTCCTCAAACGCCCCCCTCACCCGCTCGGTCATCGTCTCGATGTAGCCTGGGTGATTGAAGAACATCCGCAGCTTGTCGATCGCTAGATCCTCCGCTCCCACTTCCGCCAGCGCCGCGGCAATATTCTCTCGATACTGCCGGCACCCAGAGTACGAACTGAAAGCCGAAGTGAAGTACGCCACCGCTCGGCGGACGCCGTCGTCGCGCATTTTCCGCAAAGTCTCCGGCAGCAGCGGATGCCAGTTGCGGTTCCCCCAATAAATCGGCAACTTCGGTCCATGCTCGGCCAGCTCTTGCCGCAAAGCCTCGATCAGCGCCCGGTTCTGCCCGTTGATCGGGCTAATTCCCCCAAAGTGCTGATAGTGCTCCGCCACCTCCAGCATCCGCTCCCGCGGCACATTCTTCCCCCGCAGCACGTTCTCCAAAAACGGCATCACTTCGTCCGGCCCCTCCGGCCCGCCAAACGAAACCACCAACAGGGCGTCGTACTGCGTCTGAACCATGCGGATCCTTATGAGGCTGAATCGCGTGCTGCTCCCTGGGAATAGTAACCGTTATCGCCTCCATGCCAACCCACCGCCTCCCGCCGATCGCCGACCTCCCCCTGTGCAAATCCTCGGATTTTGCGTCCCCGCCTCCCGAAAGTTACAATTCCTACTACCCACGGCGACGCGGTTCCTCGTGTTTGCCAGCCCACGCCATACACGCCCCCCCGACTAGAATCTTCTCTTTTATCAGCCCAGGAATCATTGCGATGTCTCAATCTCGCGTCAGTCGTCGGCAGTTCGTTCGCCATTCGGTCGGAGCCGCGGCGGCGGGAACCGTCGTCCCCTATTGGATCACCCGCGCCGCCAAGGCCGCCCAAAGCAAAAACGACCGCCACGTCCTCGGCTGCATCGGCACCGGCGACCGCTGGGGCGGCATCATTGGCGCCGCCATGCAATTCGGCGACGTAGCCGCGGTTTGCGATGTCGATCGGAAGCATTGCGAAAACGGCCAGCGCCGCACCGGCGGAAAAGCCGCCATGCACGAAGATTACCGCCGTGTCCTCGACGACCCAAAAATCGACGTCGTCACCATCGTCACCCCCGACCATTGGCATTCCAAAATCGCCATCGAGGCCATGCTAGCCGGCAAAGATGTCTATTGCGAAAAGCCGCTGACCCTGACGATCGAGGAAGGCCAACAAATCTGCGCCGTGCAAAAAAAGACCGGCCGCGTTTTCCAGGTCGGCACCCAGCAGCGCAGCGAAATGAGCGGCCAAGACCCCGAAAACAACAAGCGCTACCAGCAACAGTTCTTATTGGCCGTCGGACTCGCCCAATCCGGCCGCTTGGGAAAAATCCAACAGGTCCGCTGTTCGATCGGCGGCGCTCCCACATCGCGGCCCTTGGAAAAGGCCCCTGTGCCCGACGGATTGAATTGGGACATGTGGCTGGGTCAAGCGCCAATGGTCGACTACGTGCAAGACAACCAATGGAACGAGAAAGGAGGCTACCGCCCTAGCCGTACCCACTACGAATTCCGCTGGTGGTACGAATACTCCGGCGGAAAAATGACCGACTGGGGCGCCCACCACGTCGATATCGCCCAATGGGCCATCGGCATGGATAACAGTGGCCCCCTAACGGTCGAAGGAACCGCCAAACATCCGGTCCCCTTCAAAAACGGCTACCCCACCGTCGACAACCAGTACAACGCCGCCACCGAATTCAAAATCCATTGCAAATTCCCCAACGGCGTCGACCTGCTCATCCAGGATGGACCGGACAACGGCATCTGGATCGTCGGCGACAAAGGAGAAATCTTCGTCAACCGCGGCCGGCTCCAGGATGTCTCCGGCACAGTCGTCAAGGAACTCGCCGACAATCCCCTTCCCGCCGAAGAGATCCTTCGACTTTACAAGGGCAAGAAGCCCGGCGGCGGGCACATGGCCAACTTCTTCCAATGCGTGCGCGATCGCGGGCTGCCCGTCTCCGATGTGTTCACCCACCACCGCGCGATGACCACCTGCCACCTGGCCAACATCGCCATCCGCCTCGACCGCAAGATCGAATGGGATCCGGTCAAGGAACAAATCACAGGCGACAGCGATGCCGCCGGCTGGGTCCGCCGCGAACAGCGCAAAGGATACGAGATCAAAGTCTGATCGTTTCCAGCGCCAAGGAGTTGCCAGCCGCGCCGTCCGCTCAAAACCGCCCAGCCAGCGGGTCGTACCCGCTGCGCTGGGAATTTTTTTCGTTTGCGATCAGCCGATTTCGTTTAGAAGGGCCTCTAGCGCCCGGTCCAGCTTTTCCGGCGTCTCGTAAGCGCCGCTGGCGATTTGTGCCCGAATCGATGCCACCCGTTCGTGCCGGATGTCGGGAATCTCGCTGAGCTGTCCAGCCAGCAATGCCTGCGGCGAAATATCCAGCCGGTCGGTAATGTCCAAGCTCGGTCGCGGAGCCGCCGCGGCGGATCGTGCCGCGTGCGGTCCGCTCAGGCTCTGGGGACCGTGCAATTGCGCAAGACTCTGGATCTGCATGTTTTTTCTCCCGTGAGCGCCCTGGGCGGCGGCATTCTAGCCGCACTCGGGCCGTGAGGATACACGGATTTGCCCAACGCGCCAATTTTGGAATGGACCGGAATCAGCCCGGTGGATTTCCAGTGGTCCGGTCAATGCCCCGACTCGCCTGTTCCTTCCGCTCGCGGCGCCAGAACGGCCCGCTCATCGATCTTGCGGAATAAACCTCATGGAGTCGGCACGCGGCCATCAATCGTTCTGGTCATCCCTCTAGTATACGTCACCCTGACTCGGCGCCGCATTCCGTGTCATGCAGTTTCGACTCGCGGTCACCACTCGTTTGCACCCTATTCATCGGGCGGCGGCGCTCGCCGGATCAATAAATTCGACCGCCGATCTCGTGATGCAACTCGCGGTAGGTTGAGGACTTATAACGACTGAAATACGACACGTCCGACCGCTTGCAGCGAACGTGCTAGCGGCGGTGACAATCCGTCCTAGGGGATCTATTCCCTCCCTTTTCGCAACCCGGGGCCTTTTCACACCAGACCAACCCCCGGCCGCAGGCCAATGCCAGCACGTGAACTACTGTGCAGGCAATCTTCCTCGCTTCCTCTACGGACGTTTCCCCTCCGCGGTTCTTGGCAGCACCCGTTGGATTCGATCGCCCAACGTCTATAATTGTTTTAAACACCTGTTTAACCCCTCGCTCCGCATGGCTACCGACGATACCCCCACTCGAGTTCTGGCCGCCGCCGGGCCGGTCTTCGCCGACAAGGGTTTTCAAGCCGCCACCGTCCGCGAAATCTGCCAGGCCGCAGGCGTCAATCTCGCCAGCGTCAACTACCACTTTCGCGACAAGGAACGGCTCTATATCGAGACCGTCAAACGCGCCGCCCATCTCCGCGAAGCCCAAGTTCCCATGCCTGAGCTTCCTCCCGGCGCTCCTCCGGAAGTCAAACTGCGGTTATTCATCCAGACCACCCTCACCCGCATGATGGGCGACCGCGGCGCCCCCTGGCAGGTCCGGCTCATGACTCGCGAAGTCCTCCACCCCAGCTCCGCCTGCGAGGAACTGGTCCGCGACTACTTCCGCCCCCACTTCGATCGCTTGCAGGCGATCTTAAACGAGCTGCTGCCCCCCGATGCTCCGCTCCATCTCCGTCACCAGATCGGCTTCAGCATCATCGGCCAGTGCATGCATTACCGCGTCGCTTGGCATGTAATGACCCTGATCGTCGGGGCGGACGAAGTCGCGGCCCATTACTCCACCGACGCCCTGGCCGAGCACATCACCCAATTCAGCCTGGCGGCCCTGGCCCAATACCGAAAACCCGGCTCCTTAACGGCCGCCCCTTCTGAATCCCTGCCGCCCCTTTGAACCTCTCGCCACCTCCCACGCTCCCCGCAACCGCCCCCTCGCGTGGCCAGCCGATTGACAGCCCGATTCCCTCCGTTACGTTAGCGTTCCCACAACGTCTTTAGTCACTGCTGCCAAACCACACAGTCCCACCGCTCCCGCGACGCCATCCCATGACTGCCACCACGGAATTCCCTACCCTCCGCACCGAGATCGCCGGGCTGGATGTCCGCGAACTTGCCCGCCGCTTTGGCACTCCCACTTATGTTTACGACGCCGCGAAAATCGTCGAACGAATCGCCGATCTCGGCGAATTCGACGTCATCCGCTACGCTCAAAAAGCCTGCTCCAACCTCGCCATCCTCGACCTCGTTCGCCGCCAAGGCGCGCTCGTCGATGCCGTCAGCGCCGGCGAAATTCGCCGGGCGATCGCCGCCGGTTTCCCCCTCCAAGGCGACCCTCCGCCGATCGTCTACACCGCCGACATCTTCGACCGCGAGTCCCTCGACCTGGTCGTCGCCCACGGCCTCCACGTCAATTGCGGCTCCCCCGACATGCTCGACCAGCTCGGCGAGCGCGCCCCCGGCCGCTCCATCACCCTCCGCATCAATCCCGGCTTTGGACACGGCCACAGCCAAAAGACCAACACGGGCGGGCAGCAATCCAAACACGGCATCTGGCATTCGCAATTGACCGAGTGCCTGCAAAAGGCCGATCGCTACGGACTCTCCGTCACCGGACTGCATATGCACATCGGCTCGGGAACCGAC
>JALHPA010000315.1 GCA_022842745.1 Pirellulales bacterium | reverse complement strand
GCCACAGCCAAGTTGTGGCCCCCTCCGCCGATAGCGCCGCGGGCCGGGGCCGGCTGCTCGGTTGATAGGTCGCTGAGTTCAAAATCAAGCGGTGGATATGCTTCAGCGACCAGCGATGCTGGATGAGCTGGCTGGCAAGCCAGTCCAAAAGTTCGGGATGCGTGGGCCGCGTGCCCGCCGCACCAAAATCGCTCGCGGTGGCGACGATTCCCGTGCCAAAATGCTGCTGCCAGATACGATTGACGATGACCCGCGCTGTCAGAGGGTTATTCGGCGCGGCAATCCAATCGGCCAACGCCGCGCGGCGGGTTTGTTCGGTGGAATCTCCCGCAAGAGAAAGCTTTCCTAGAGCTGACAGTGTGTCAGGAGATACAATCTCCCGCTGGGCCGCTGGATCTCCGCGAAACAGTCGGTGGGTGGGGCCTGGCGGCTGAAAAGTCCCCGCATAGACGGTTGTGGACGCCTGCAAAGCCAGTTTCCGCTGTTCGATCCGCCTGAATTCATCGAGAGCATCGCGGCCCTGTTTGACTTCGGACGGGGGCGCGGCTGCAAAATCGTACTCAGGTTCGGTACGGCCGCCGTTCGACCAGGGAACCCGATCGGCCGAGGAGGCCACAGTAAACCATTGATTCGGCTCCACCGCCGCTTCAATGCGATACTCGGTCGCGATCCGGTCGGAATAAAGCCCTTCTCGATCGCGGGACCAGCGAATTCTTTGGATCGGCGCCGTCTTCGCCAGCTCGATTTGGATCCAGCCTCTGCCTTGCTCGTTCGATATCCAACTATAGGAATTGCCAAATCGGCCGTCGTGGACGTGCTCAATCCGGTGGATTGCGTGGCCAGGGAGAGCGCTGGAGCAGGTCGCCTTGGCGCCAACCGAGGCCAGCGCCACGTTGGTCGAATCGCTAAATATCTCGATCTCATCAAGGCACGGTTCGCTGGAATTGGTGGCCAGCACGGTGAATCGGATGAACCTCGCCGGCACGGATGCGAACCGTTCTTCATTGTCTCTTGCGTTCACGCTCGGTCGGGAGGCCAGCGGGCGCTTGAGAAACGGCCGCAGCGCCTCGCGCAGCGACGCCTGGCGCTCCACCAAGCGAGCGATTTCTTGCTCAGCTTCTTTGGTCAGGGAAATCGTGCGATCGCCATGCTGGACCCCGGCAAAGATTGCCTGCCAGGCGTAATAATCGGTCTGCCGAATTGGATCGAACTTGTGGTTATGGCAGCGTGCGCATCCGATGGTCAGCCCGAGAAACGCCGTGCCGGTGGTGGCAATCATGTCGTCGAGTTCATTTTGTCGCTGCATTCGCGTAAGATTGATGTCGGGGCTTTTCACCAAATCGTACGGCCCGGCTACCAGGAACGCGGTGGCCTCCGGGGCGCCCATCGCGTCTCCTGCCAGTTGCTCTTTCACGAATCGATCGTAAGGCTTGTCTTCATTGAAGGAGCGGATGACAAAGTCGCGGTAGGGCCACGCCTGGGGACGCTCGCGATTGGTTTCGTAACCGTTGGTTTCGGCGAACCGGACCAGGTCCAGCCAGTAACTCGCCTGACGCTCGCCGAAATGGGGGCTGGCCAACAGCCGCTCGATCAGGAGTTGCGTCGCGCGGGGGTTGCTGTCTGACTGGAAGGATTGGATCGATTCGGGCGAGGAGGGCAGTCCTAAGATGTCCAAACTCAGGCGACGCGCGAGTTCTGCTCGCGATGCTGGGGGATTCGGCTCCAGCGACCGGGCCCGTAAACCCTGGAGGACAAAACGATCGATTTCATTGACAACCCACGGATCATTTATCGCCGGCGGAATAGGGGATTGAGGTGGCTGAAACGACCAGTGGTTAACAGGCTCTCGCCGCTGTTCTTGCGCCGAGCGGTTGGATGGCCAGTCGGCTCCCTGATCGATCCATTCGGTCAATAGCTGAATTTCAGCAGCGGTGAGACGGTCGGATTTGTCCGGTGGCATCCGTCGCTGCGGATCCTCGCCACGGACAAGTTGGATCAGGTGGCTCAGATTCGCCTTCCCCGGTACGAGCGCCGGTTCGCCGGAATTCCCACCTTGGAGAGCCGCTTCCCGCCGATCGAGCCTGAGGTGCGATTCCTGGGTCTCCGGCCCGTGGCAGTCCCAACACTTGGTCTGCAACAGCGGGAGAATCTGCGACGTGAACTCGACCGGCTGGGCGGGCTGCGGGGGAGGCTGATCGCCGGCGGCGTTATGCGGCCAGGCAAAGAGCACCACAATGAGGAATGTGCGAGCTTTCATGCCGCAATCTGCCTTCTTGCCGACGAGCGAGTTGTGCTGGCGAGCCAATCGCGTTGCTGCGGGATACTGCGTCCGGTGGATGGTGATTCTCTCCTGGACAACCCCGCGTGTCCAGTTTTTTTGGCTGCGTGGCTCGACCGGTCGCAGCGAGGTACGGATAATCCACCCACACAGTGTTACTCGATCCCGCTTTAAGTTTAGCAACCCCTGAGCGCTTCCAAGGAGACCTCATATGAATTGGCGACTTCTGGGAACATCTTCCTGTTGGGGCGCCGTAATCTCGGCCGGAACGCTCGCCGCGGAGACCGAAGTCGGCCGGACTCCCCCCCGGGCCGTGGTCCGACGAGTGGCGGACGTGTACCACGGGACCACAATCGAAGATCCCTACCGGTACATGGAGAACCTCAAGGATCCCGAAGTGCAGGCATGGATTCGAGGCCAGGCGGAAGCGTGTACGGCGGCGCTCAAATCAATACCAGGCCGAGATTTGCTCCGCACCCGGATTAAGGAACTCGACGCAGGAGCACCGTTTGAAGTTTTCGGCGTCCACCGGCATCCTGCCGGCCATCTCTATTATTGGAAGCGGAAGGCGGACGAACGATTGCCAAAATTCTGTCGCCGAGACCGCGCCGGCGGCCAGGAAGCAGTGCTGCTCGATCCCGAGGCGTATGCCGAAGGTCCCGAAAAGCACGCGTCGATCGAGTTCGCCGTCCCCTCACCCGACGGCAAGAAGGTCCTGTTTGGCGTGGCGTTGTCCGGGTCCGAGGAGACCACTCTGCGAGTCAAAGATCTGTCAACTGGCCGGGACTTGCCGGAGCGCATCGATCGGCTGGAGACGGCGTATAACACTCCGTCCTGGTTGCCAGGTAGCGACGGTTTTGTGTACGCCCGGCGCCCACTGCTGCCCAAGAATGCGCCGGCAACCGAAGGTTACAAGCTCTCTGCGGCGCACGTCCATCGACTTGGGGAGGATGTAAACAACGACCGCCGGATTTTTGGGAAAGGATTGTCGGTTTCCGCGGCGATGGTCGATACCGATTTTCCGTCTGTCGAATTGCCGGCCGGTTCAAAATTTGTGCTTGGGCAGGTCAAAGCCGGGGACGACAAATTCCTGACCCTGTACGTCGCCCGATTGGAGGATCTCGATAAACCTCAGATCGCCTGGACGAAGATCTGCGATTCCTCGACCGAGGTGACTTCATTTGGCGTGCAAGGCGACGACCTGTTCGTGGTGACGTCGCGAGATGCTCCACGTTCCATGGTGCTGACAACCAAGCTGACCAGTCCTGACTTGGCGAATGGCAGAACGGTCGTCGAGGCTGGAGAGTTCGTGATCGAGTCCGCCTCGACCGCCGAAGATGCGCTCTACGTGACGGTGCGGGAGGGAGGGAGGCTGTCGGTACTGCGTGTCAGCTACGACGGTGGTTCGGAGGTTTGTCCGATCGTGGCGCTTCCCGGACGTCCATCGCTTGCTGTCAGCGATGTACATCCCCAAATCACCGGAGCGGTGATTCAGGCATCCAGTTGGACGCGGGCATTTCGGGAGTATCTGTACGACCCGTCCCAAAACAAACTGATCGATCTGGAACTGTCGCCGGTGGGGCGATTTGATGAAATGCCGGGATTCGAGGCAACGGAAGTCAATGTCCGCTCTCACGATGGCACGTTCGTTCCGCTTACCATCCTGCACCAGGCGGGAATCAAGCTCGACGGGTCGCACCCCTGCTTGTTGCAAGGGTACGGGGCATACGGCTTCTCGCAACCGCCGGGATTTCACCCCGCGAACATCGCCTGGCTGGAACGAGGAGGTGTGTTGGCGGTCGCGCACGTGCGTGGGGGGGGCGAACTCGGCAAACCGTGGCATCTGGCGGGACGCATGGCGACCAAGCCAAACACCTGGAAGGATTTTATCGCCTGCGCGGAATACCTGATCGAGCGCCGCTACACCTCCGCGTCCCGATTAGCGGGCAAAGGGACCAGTGCCGGGGGAATTCTCATCGGCCGGGCCGTGACGGAACGGCCAGATCTATTCGCGGCGGCTGTATTCTCGGTCGGCTGCCTGGACGCGCTGCGCATGGAGACTACGACCAACGGCGTGCCGAACATCCTGGAGTTTGGCTCGACAACCACCGAGGAGGGTTTCCGCGGTTTGCTGGCAATGAGTGCCTACCACCATGTCCGGGACGGGACAGCCTACCCCGCCGTGTTATTGGAGCACGGAATCAACGATCCGAGGGTGGAACCTTGGATGTCGGCCAAGATGACGGCCCGGCTGCAAGCCGCCACCTCAAGCCGTAAGCCGATCCTCTTCCGCGTGGATTACGACGCCGGGCATGGAATCGGCAGTACGCGCGACCAGTGGATCGACCGAACGACGGACGAATGGAGCTTCTTGCTCTGGCAGTTCGGTGAACCGGGATTTCAGCCAGAGAAGCAGTAGCAAGACCCACCCGCAACCGGCCCAAGTCCTCGGTGATCCGCTGCGCCAAATTCCACCAACCACCCCGCCGCGATAGTGGATCTACCGATCGGAAACTAACCGGCGCATTGGCTCCAAAACGCTGTTACCACGGGCCGCGGATGTAATGCACGCCGAATTGGTTGGTGTCGCTCGGGAAGGGGGGTGTAGCGTAAA